>JAPLSS010000806.1 GCA_026398515.1 Candidatus Sumerlaeota bacterium
CGGCGGCGGCGCTTCTGGCGACCATCGTCGCGGGTCGATGGAGCGGCGCTCTCCTCCAAGGCATTTCCACCCACCTGCCTTTTTTGATTCCAGACGAATACACACCCGTCATTCCCTTGATGCGCTTCCAGCCGTTGTCTGTGTTCAGTCTCTTCCTGCTGCTTGGCGTTCTGGCTTTCTTCCAAACCAAAGATCGTTCGATCCGTGTATCGGCTCTCGCCGCGGTCGTGTTCTTCTGCTTCTTCTGCGCCTCCTATCGCAAGTACGACGCGACCGAGCCTTGGCCGGGAAAGGCGCCGTACGTGGAACACATGGAAGAACGCGCCGGCGGCGGACGCTTCTTCGCTCTGGGCACGACGATGAACACCATGCTCTCGGCCTATTTCGGTTTGCAGGACGCGCGCATGTTCGGCCCTACCGAGCCGGCGCAAGCGTATCTCCTGGAGTATGACCTGCTGCTGCAAAACCGCCCGGACAACCTCGCGTGGGAATGGTATCCGATCAGCGCGAACAACCCGCAAATCGCGCTTTCGCCTGCCATGGACTTGCTCGACGTTCGTTTCCTGGTTCGTGAGCCGTATCAGCCGCCCATGCCCGCGGAGGCCGAACGCGATTGGCGTCGCGTCTACGAAGGCGAGGCCGAAATCTGGGAGAATCGCGAGCGCCCCGGCCGCGTGTTCTGGACCCCCGCGGCGCGCTATGTCGGCGATGCGGCCGAAGCGCGCCGGCAGGTTCGGGCGATGGGCACCGCGTTTCAAGACTGCGCGATTCTGGAGGGCGAGCCGCCTCGCGACTGGGCTCCGGCGGCGGCGCCAGGCGCCCAACGCGGAAAGACATGGGTCGAGGCCTACTCGTGCAACCGCGTCGTGGCGCGAGTCGACGCGGAGCAGCCCGGCGTTGTCGTTCTGGCCGATGCGTTCTATCCCCGATGGCGCGCGTTTCTGGACGGACGACCCACCCAGGTCTACCGCGCGTATGGAGCCTTGCGCGCGGTGCACGCGCCGGCGGGCAGGCACGTCATCGAGTTCCGCTACGACACCAGGCCGTTCGTGTGGGGATGCGCCGTATCCGGGGCCAGCGCGCTGCTCTTCGTCCTCGGCGCCGCGGCGCCAATGACTCGCCGCAAGTTCGGAATGCGTCCGTCCGGTCGTCATCGTTTCGTTCGGCTTTAGCGCTTGAGAGTCGAACTCTGAGCTTCCACTCCGCCGGGGAATTGGTTATTCACCCTTCCCGGAGAACGCTGGAAGAAGGCCGTGGGCCGTGAACACCGAAACGAAAATCCGGATCGACCGCTGGGCGGGGCTGCCGTTGATGTTCGTGGTCAACCTTCTCGCCCGCCTTACGGGGAAGATCCTGCGCATCGATCATTCCATCGCTCCGGAGAAGGTCCGGCGCGTCGTCGTGGCGAAGTTTCTCGGCATGGGCAGCATCATCCAATCCACGCCCATGCTGCGCGCCCTCAAAGAGCGATTCCCCAACGCCGAGTTAGTTTTTCTCAGCGCGAAGGCCAATCGCGAATTGGTCGAACGGCTGCCGTTCATCGACCGCGCGTTGTTTGTGGACGACCGCGGCCTCCTTTCGCTCTTCCTCTCTTCGGTGCGAGTCGCCGGCCGCCTGGCGCGCCTCAGGGCGGATCTCTATCTCGATCTCGAAGTCTATTCCGCTTACGCCTGCCTGATGGCTGTCTTCAGTCTGGCCCGAAACCGTTTGGGGTTCTACCGCGCCTCCGGCCAGTTCAAGAAGGGCATCTACACGCACCTCATGTACTTCAACCTGCGCCGTCCGATCCACGCGCTCTATTTGCAGTTGGCGCGAATGGCCGATCCCGCCATCCCGGCGGACGGGCCGCTGGCGCCGCCGCGCGTCGGCGAGACGGATCGCTCCACGCTCTGGGAGAAACTGAATGATTCTCACGATGGCCCATGGGGAGCGCCCTATCTCGTCGTCAATCCCAACGCGTCGGACCTCCTTCCGCAGCGGCGCTGGCCGGTCGAGCGGTTCGCGCGGATGGTCGAGGCGCTGGCCGCGGAAGGCCGCCGCATCGCCCTCATCGGCGCCGCGGGCGAAGCGTCGTACGTTCGCGCTCTGAAAGGCCTCCTTCCCGGCCAGGTCCAGAAGCGCGTGGCCGACACGGCGGGCCGGCTCTCCCTGGGCGAGCTGCTTGCTCTGCTGGAGGGCGCCGCGTGCGTCGTCAGCAACGACAGCGGCCCGCTGCACCTGGCGATGGCGTTGGGACGTCCGGCGGTCGGTTTCTTCGGCCCCGTCAATCCCGAGCATTACGGCTTCCCGCGCCCCAATGCGCGCGCCCTGTACCACGCGGTCTTCTGCAGCCCCTGCGCCCACCAAATGGACCGTCCCGCGTGCGGCCGGGACAATGTGTGCATGCGGCAGATCGAAGTCCCGGAGGTCCTGGAAGCGGTTCATGCGCTGCTGGAGGCGGCCGGAGGCGCGCCTGCGCCCCCTGGCCGCGAACCGGTCCCATCCACCGACGCGCACGCCTTGCCGCTAGGCCGCATCGTGCGCGCCAGCGTGGATCTGAACAGCCCCCGCCCGTGCGAAGCCTGCTCCGCGCGGCGCTTCCGGCGCCTCTTCGAACTCGGCGATCTCGTCTTTGAACGGTGCGCCGCCTGCGGCCTGGAGCGTATCGCCAATCCGCCGGACAAGGCCGCGCTGCACAGCCTCTATGGCCAGCGCTACTATGACTCCTGGGGCTTGCAGGAGGGCGCCGACGCGGCGCGCGCCGTGAAAATGGGATCGTTCCGCCGCTGGCTCGGCGCGCTGGGGGCCTTCCCGCCCGGCGCGCGCGCGCTCGATTGCGGCGCGGCCACCGGCTACCTGATGGAAGTCGCGCGCGAGCGCGGAATGGAGCCGTATGGCATCGAGATTTCCGACTTCGGCGCAGCGGAAATCGCCCGCAAGTTCGGCGCCGATCGCATCTTCGCCGGGCCGTTCGAAGAAGCGCGCTTCCCCTCGGTGGGCGATGGGGAGTTTCATGCCGTGCTGATGTGCGATTTCCTCGAACACGTGCGCGACCCGCTCGCGGCCTTGCGCAAGGCGCATCAGTGGCTCGCGCCCGGAGGCCGAATCCTGATCGTGACGCCCAACGCGGATTCGTGGAGCCGCCGCCTTATGGGCCGCTATTGGCTGCATTACAAGCCGGAGCACCTGTTCTATTTGGCGCGGAGGAGCCTGGCGTTGCTCCTCGCCGAGGCCGGATTCAACTCCATTGAGATCGCGCCGGCGTGGAAGACCATGACTCTGAAGTACCTCATCCATCAGTTTCGGACGTATCGCCACGCGGCATTGACGCCTGCATTCAACTGCGCGGATTTGCTATTGCCTTCGGCATGGAAATCGGCCAGTTTCTCGGTCGTGTTTGGCGAGATGCGGACTCTGGCGCGCCGTGGACGTTCAAACAGGATGCCAATTTCGCACCCCCAAAAATAGCATCTAAAGGATGAATGCATGAACATCATCGTGATTTGCCTCGACACGTTTCGCGCCGACCTCGTTGGGGAAGGCGAGACTCTGGCCCACGTCGCCACGCCGACGCTCGATCAGTTCTGCCGCCAGGCCGTCGTCTTCGAGCGCGCGTTCGGCGAAGCGCAGCCGACCCTCCAGGCGCGCCGCTCGTTCTTCACCGGCATGCGCGGCTTCCCCTGGCGCTTCAACGTCGACCGCCGCGGCCACTGGCACCACGCCGCCGGCTGGCACAAGATCCCGCCGGAGCACGACACCATCGCCGAACTCCTCTGCCAGCGCGGGTGGTTCACCGGACTCGTCACCGACACGCACCACATGTTCAAGCCGACGATGAACTACACCCGCGGCTTCTGCTGCTGGGACTTCATCCGCGGGCAGGTCGACGACCATTGGCGCGGGGGAACGCCGGCGATGGTCAAGCATCTCATGGAGCGCCACGCCCGTTCGCCGATCAACTGGCCGAAGCACGTGAAACTGATGAAATATCTGATGAATAACCGCGACCGCCGGACCGAGGAAGACTACCTGCCGGCGAAGGTGATGACCCATGCCGCTCGCTGGCTTGAAGAAAACCACGAGAACGCGCCGTTTTTCCTCTGGGTCGACGCCTTCGATCCGCACGAGCCGTGGGACCCG
>JAPLSS010000725.1 GCA_026398515.1 Candidatus Sumerlaeota bacterium
CGCAGGCGGTCGCTGATGAGACCGCCCGGCGGCCGGCTGAGGACGCGAAGAAGCACAAACTCCGCCGAGAGCCGCGCCGCCAGCGTCATCCCCACCAGCGTCCCGACGCCGAACCCCGCGGCATAGCCCACCATCTGAAGCCAATGGATCGGCGGGCGAAGCATCGTCGCCAGGGCGACGATGAAGATCCCCGAAGCCACCATGCCGAACACCGCCGCCAGCACGCGTTGGCCTTTGACGATGGAGATGACGCGCAGCGTGTCGATGCTCACGTCGGAGACGCGGCAGAGGAAGATGAAGACCGCGCCGAGCGCGACCCGTTGCCAGTCCGCCACGCCGATGGCTTCCGCCAGTTGCCCGACATCCATGACTCCGTCCTCCCTCTCATGTGTTCGCGAACACCCCCTCCTCTCCACCATACGCTGCCGGGAGGCCCCGGTCAAAGCAAAGCGGGGGGCATGATGCTGGGACGGTTCCAACATCCTACTTGATCGACCTTGACCGGCGCGTCCGGTCGGATTAGCCTATAGGGATGGAACGGCCGGCCCGGGCCGAAGCCCGGGCGAAGGCGCAATTAGGTGTTGTGTCCAAATTCCACTGGTCTGGAGAACATGTGATGGCCTGGAGCTACGCCACATTACGGAAAAAGAGCGACGAGGACCTGATAGCGGAATACGATCGCGTGGCGTGGGGAACCCAAATTGGGTTAAACTTCATCGGTAACGAACTTGCGCGCCGTGAGTCGCTCAGGATGCAAGAGCATATGATTGGCCTCACAAGGCAAATGCGAAATCTGACGATAGTCATCGGCGTTTTGACACTGGTGAATGTATGTGCTGTGATCATAGCGATAGTGATCAAGTAGTGCCGGATGCGACTGGGCGCAGTTCGGCGGACAGGATACGTGATTGGCCTTGACCGGCGCGTGCGGTCGCATTAGCCTATCGGGATGGAACGGCCGGACCGGGGCTTATAAAGAACCGGATAATCCTTGTTCGGCCCGATGGATGGGAAAGAGAAGGAGGCAGACCAATGCACAGGACGCTTCGCAAACTGCTCGAAGACGCGACGGGGATATCTGAATTCATCATCGCCCTGAATCTCGACATCCGCGGCTTCTCCTCGTTCAGCAAAGAGGTCGAGTCCCCGGATACCGCGATGTTCATCAAGAAGGCCTATATCAACGTAATCGACAACTACTTTGCGGGCGCTTCTTTCTTCAAGCCTACTGGCGATGGGTTGCTCATAACCATTCCCTATGATGAGAAGAACTTGGCCGATATCGCAAAAAGAACTATAGCGTCCTGTGTCAAACTTCTCAGCGATTTTGGCTCCTTCACGGCTAATGACCCAATGATCAACTTTGACGTTCCCAGGCGACTCGGCATTGGGATCTCTCGTGGGACTGCCTGTCGCCTTGTTTCCAAAGGCAAGACATTGGACTACTCTGGTCGCGTGTTGAACTTGGCTTCCCGTCTGATGGACTTTGCGCGTCCATCTGGCATCGTCTTTGACAAGGATTTCGGCATTGATCTTCTCAGTGACGAACAGATCGGCGCATTCGCAAGCGACCAAATTTACGTCAAGGGAATCGCCGAGCGTGAACCCATCGAGATTTGGTACCTCAAAGAAAGCACGCGGATATTACCGATCAGCAAGCATCCTATTGATGCTCCAAACTGGCAGGTTGACAAACACGTTTATAAGATGAAGCGGATCAGACAAATCAAGCCTCGCTTTCAGGTCGAACTGGCATCTGAGCCAGTTGACCCCTCCCAGATACGTGTCAAGGTAACTCATCCCAAAGTACTACGTGGCAGAAAGGACACGGGTTTTTCGGTCATCTTTGACTTTCCGAACTTCGAATATGTGTCCGAAGCTGGCAAACATGCCGTGTCTTTGGACTCCGACGCACTGTGCAAGCGCCTCCTCGCTGCCGGCGTCAAGGACAGTTGAAACTTCAAATTCGAGATCATATATCAGCATAGGTGAACGATGAGGCACCCGAACAAATCTTTACACCGTACGCAGTAAGGCTGCGGACGGCCTCACTGCGCAGGTGAAGGCAGGCGTTAGCCTGCATATCGAGCGGCCAGGGGGAGTTCGAGGGACACGATACTTAATTGGCCTTGACCGGCGCGTGCGGTCCCAACAGCCGTTTCCCAGTCACTCAGTCTCTTCGTCCCTTAGTCCCTTAGTCCCTCGCCGCACACCAACCTTGACACCCGCCCGCAGCAGGGGTATGGTTGAGGATTCGGTATGCTGGAGTCATTCTGCGCATGGAGCGAAGCATCGAAGTCAGAGGCGCACGGACGCACAACCTCAAGGGCGTCGACGTCTCCATCCCCCACCAGGCGGCGCCGGTTGCCTAGAAGTGGTTTCAAAACCTATTTTTGCGCGGCGTCCCGCCGGGACGCCGCGATTTCCATCCCGGCGCGCCAGGATTGGGAGGGTGGCGGGTCACCCGTCAGGCCACCCTGGCTCGGCCTTCGGCTCCGCCGGGGCCGGCGGCACGCCTGCCGTGCCAGGGGAGACCCGCCACCCTTTAGTTCAGGCGTGGCGCCGGCGGTGGTCAAGACGAGCGTATACCGGGTCCGCGTGGTCCAAGGGCCGGCCTCCCCGGCAAGGCACGGTGGCTACCGCATGAGGAGCGACGTATGGCAAGTCCTAGCGGCCTCCATCGGGGCAGAATCCGGTTGTGCCGCCGAATGCTATTGATCCTTGATCCACACGATGGAGCGTCCGCCGCGGTTTAGGCGGGCGTAGTTGGGAATGGCCGTCAGTGGCTTGC
>JAPLSS010000768.1 GCA_026398515.1 Candidatus Sumerlaeota bacterium
CTACAAGCCCGACGGCCAAGCCTATGCGGAGGTGGCGAGGATCAAGGTCGCCGAGACGCCGGTCTACGCGCACCCGGTGGTCGCCGGAAAGAGGATTTTCGTGAGGGACGCGGATTCGGCGGCGCTGTACACGATTGGCGAAGCCGCCGCCGCGGCGCCGGCCTCCGCGCCGGCTCCTTGAGGCCTCGGGCCTTCTGTGCTCCCGTTACAGGCGCCGCGGAGACGCGGAGGCGCAAACGACAGGACGTGATGTCTTTGCGCCTCCGCGCCTTTGCGTGAATAACCTTTCTCCTATCGCTCTTCGTCGGACAGGGCGGTCTTCTCGGACGGGCCTTCCTCTTCGTCCTTGGCCTTGGCGACTTCCAGGCCGTATTTCTGAATGCGATAGCCCAAAGTGCGCCGGGTGATGCCAAGGAGCTTGGCCGCCCGCGTGTGGTTGTTGTTCGCGCGGCGCAATGCGTTCAGGATGCAGCGCTTCTCGATCTCCTCCAGCGTCAGATGGTCGAAGATCACCGGCTGATCGGCGAAATCGCGCTTGGCGTGGAAGTTCTGCAGCGCCAGCGGCAGGTCCGGGATCTCCAGCGACTCGCCCTCGCCCATCACCAGCGCGTGCTCGACCGCGTTCTCCAGCTCGCGCACGTTGCCCGGCCAGTCGTAATGCACCATCACGTCGAACGCCGGCGGGGAAAATGCGCGTTTGGGCCGCTTCTCCCCCTTCTGCAACCGAGCGAGGAAGTGCTCGATCAGCGCGGGAATGTCCTCGCGCCGCTCGGCTAGCGGCGGGATGTAGATCGGCACGACGTTCAGGCGGAAATACAGATCGCTGCGAAACGTGCCGGCCTGCATCGCCTCCTCGAGCGACCGATTGGTGGCCGCGATGACGCGCACGTTGACCTTGCGCGTCTCGCTCTCCCCCACGCGCTGGAACTCGCCTTCCTGGAGGATGCGCAGGAGTTTGACCTGAAGCGCCGGCGTGACCTCGCCGATCTCATCGAGGAAAATCGTCCCGCCGTGCGCGGCTTCGAACAGCCCCTTGCGCGCCCCGACGGCCCCGGTGAACGCCCCGCGCGCGTGGCCGAACAACTCGCTTTCCAGCAGCGTCTCCGGCAGCGCCCCGCAGTTGACCTTGATCATCGGGCCGTTGCGCCGCGCGCTGCTGCGGTGGATCGCCACGGCCAGGATCTCCTTGCCCGTGCCGCTGGCGCCGCGCAGGAGGACCGAGGCCTCGGAGGCGGCGACCTTGCGCACGCGGTCGAGCACCTCGCGCATGGGCTTGCTCACCGCGATGATGTTCTCGAAACTGGCATGCTGGTCGAGTTGCACCTTGAGTTGTTCGTTTTCTTCCTTCAAACTCTTGGTTTCGATCACGCGGCGGACCAAAATTTTCAGTTCCTCGTTCGCGAAGGGCTTGATCAGATAGTCGAATGCCCCCTTCTTCATCGCCTCGACCGCGCTTTCGACGGAGGCGAAGGCGGTCATCAGGATGACGTCGCACTCGGGCTGAATGGCTTTGGCTTGCTCCAGGACTTCGATGCCGCTCAGCTTCGGCATTTTCAGATCGGTCAGGAGGACGTGAAACGGCTCGGCGCGCAGGAGGTTCAACCCTTCGACCGGATCCTCGGCGAAGACGACTTCATAGCCCTCGCGCGCCAGGACCCGCTGGAGGATTTTGCCCATCTTCGGCTCGTCTTCGATGATCAAAATGTGCCCGTCCATTGTTCCTTCCCTATCTGGCGCGGGTCGCGCGCGCCTGTTCCGTTGGGCCGCGGCCGCGGGAATAAGTTCGTAGTGGCGCCTTTACCGATCGCGGCATGAATAATGCAATGCCACCCTCGCGGAATTGCCAATACTGACGGGACTTTCACGAGGTGGCGTTGTTGCATTGTTCATGCCGCGATGTATAAGCGTTTCTTCCGGCGTTTCCAAACCACTCATGGTTTGGTCAATGCCGCGCGCCGTCGCCTTCGGCCATGGAAGCCGTTGGCACGCGCCGTCGCGCGGAACCGCCTCTCCTCATGGCGCCGGCCTATTGCCAGTCGCCCCACAGCGTGAACGCCGCCCAGTAGTAGGGATGCGACCAGTCGGGATGGTCGGCGCTCTCGCGGACGGCCCGTTGCGCCTCGCGCAGGGCTTCGGGCTTGCTCAGGCCGCCGATATACCCGTGGTAGAACGCGACCATCAAGGCCCGCGTGGCTTCGTCGTCCACGTCCCACAGCGAACACAGAACCGACGGCGCGCCGGCAAACATGAACCCGCGCGTGAGGCCTGCCAAATCGTCGCCCACGCCGAGCTTCCCTTTTCCCGACGAGCAGGCCGACATCGTCACCAGAGACACGCCCCTCCAATCCAGCCCGAAGACCTCGTGCATCTCCATCTTGCCGTCGTTCGCCCGGTCGGGCGTCAGCGCGAGATACGAGAGCTGCGGCGCCTTGTCGTTGAAGATGCCGTGGCAGGCGAAATGGACGACGTCGGGATTCCCCAACGTCGCAAAGCCGCTTTTGGCCAAACTCTCCGTGGCTTCCTCGTTCAACTTGACGGCGGATTTCGGAAAGAGCGCGGCGATCTCCCGCGCTTCGCGTTCCGCGCCGGGCAGCGCGGAGAGCGCGGTTTTGGGATTGCCCAGCGCGCAGACCGCCCCGCGGCCCGAGGCGCGCTTCGGGAGAAGATAGCGATACAGCCCGGCCGCCGGCGTGGTGACGAACGTCGTGTTCCCCGCCGGCGCCAGCGCGGCGAATGGGACTTTGAACATCGGCCCCCACGGCACGACGATCGCCGGCCCTCCCGCGAGCCGCGCTTCGATGGGCTTGACGATCCAGCCGGCCAGTTCGGCGCCGGCGGCCTGGACCTTCGCCGCGTCCGAGCCGCTGTCGGCCAACAGCGCGGCGTAGGCTTCCAGTTTCTGGGTGAGGGCCTCCCGGCTCACCGGGGCCGTGACTCGTTCAAGCGCGTCCCTCTTCACCACGAAGATCCACAATTCATCCTTCGCGGTCCCCGCGACGACTTTTTCGCCGGGATGGAAATACTCGATCAGCGTCGCGCCTTCCGGCAGGAGCGACTGGATCTCTTTGGCGTCCGGCGGCTGAACCGCCAGCAGCGATCCGAGTTCGGGGTCGCTGCGCCGCATCTCGTCGATCAGGTCCAGCCGCTGCTTGTCCAGCGCCGAGATCTGGCCATCCAGCGCCGCGCCGGCCGAGCGGCTCTTCTCCCCTGCCGGCTGTTGCGCCACTTCCGTGCGCTGGTTTTGCAGCTTCGAGAGCTTCGCCTCCACGGCGGCGTATTCCTCGGCCTTCTTTCCCGCCTTGCCGCCTTTGACCTCGCGGGTGGCCAGGAGATCGAGGAACGACTTCGCCCGCCCGCGCTCGACCGCCTCGAAGGCGCCCGCCGGATCGTTCATGGCGATCCGCGCCGTGGCGAGATTGTCGTAGACCGTCGGCAAGGTGGACTGGAATCCCGTTCGCTCCTCGCCGCCGCGCACTTGCCCGCGCAGCGCTTCGTAGACTTGGACCGCCGCCGCAAGCCGCTCGTTCGCCTCTTGCAGGCGCCCGGCCCGCAGAAGCGCCGCGCCCATGTTGTTGAGATCGTCGCCCTCGCGCTTGCGGTCGCCGATCTTCCGGTGGATGGCCAGCGCCTGCGCGTAATACTCCAAGGCTTTGTCATACTGCCCCAGCATCTTGTACGACAGGCCGATGGCGCCGAGATCGGCCCCTTCGCCCGCGACGTTGCCGATCCTGCGCGCAATGGCCAACGCCTGCTCATAGCTCTCCAGCGCCTTGTCGTGCTGGCCGAGGTCGCGATACACCAAGCCGAGATCGGACAGCGCGGTTCCTTCGCTGCGCACGTCGCCGATCTTGCGGTTGATCGCCAGCGCTTGCTGGAGACTCTCCAGCGCCTTGTCGTTCTGGCCGCGATCCCAATAGATCATGCCGATGTTGATGAGGTCGTTGGCCTCGCCCTCGGCGTCGCCGATCTGGCGGCGAAGCGCGAGGGCCTTCAGGTAGTGTTCGAGCGCCTTGTCCCGTTGGCCGAAATCGTCGTAGATCAGGCCCATGTTGGAAAGCGTCGCCCCCTCGCCCTTCGCGTCGCCCAGCTTGCGCCAGATCGCGGCAGCCTGCTCAAGCGTCTCCAGCGCCTTTTCGTATTGGCCGAGATCCTCGTACGCCACGCCGAGGTTGTTCAAACTCTGCCCTTCGGCCTTCGCATCGCCGAGTTTGCGCTGGATCGGCAGCGCGCGCTTGAGATAGTCGACCGCCTTGTCATACTGGCCGAGATCGGTGTGCAGCGCGCCGAGGTTGGCAAGGAACAGCGCGCGCCCCTTGTCGCTGTTCTGTTGCTCGGCCAGCTTCAGCCCCGCCGCCCACGCCTCCGCCGCCGTCTTGTAATCGCCCGCCTGGATGGCCTTCAGGCCGGTCTGCTGACAGCTGTTCATGTCCTGCGCGCGCGCGGCGTCAGGGATAGTGAACGCCAGAACAACCAGACTGGACAACATGGCCGCGAGCCTCGCGGGACCGCGCCAGGTGAATCTTTTCGCCGTCTCTGATTCGAGCATCAAAACATCCTCCTCGCGAAGAATTCCTTCAGCGAAACCGCGGTCTTCGGACACGTGCGAATCAGTTTCCGATCTTCGGTCAGGCATGGGATGCCGAGAGAGCGAGCCAGGGCGATGTACTGGGCGTCGTACGCGGTGATGCCCTCGCGCAACGCAATGGACAGCGCGAAGCCCAGGTCCACCGGCTGCTCGCGGGGGCGCATGGCGGACAGCGCCCCCTCCCAGACCACGGCGCACTGCGCCGGCGTCAGGATTCGTTCGCGCCCCAACGTGGCCAGCACGTTGAGAAACTCATGCTGCCAAAGTGGGGGAACGACCCAATCGGGGTCCCGTTCCTGAGCCTGGCGGGTGAGCGCCGTCTTGTCACCCTGGACGAAGCGGTAGGCGAGGATGTTCGCGTCGACAACGATCACGCTCGGCCCTCCTGGATGCCTTTCGTGACCAGACGCTGGTTCAACGGACGCCGGCCTTGGACCGGTTCCGGGAAGTCGGCGGTTCCGGCTGCAAAACTCCGTTCCAGAATGACCAGCACTTCCTGGGTCAGCGAGCGGCGATGCTTTTTTGCCTCCGCCTTGAGCCGCGCATGGACATCGAGAGGCACACGTTTGATGAGAAGATCGGCCATGGGACAGCCTCCGTCGCTATATCGAATATATACATGATATAGTAGCGCCCGCGCCCATTGTCAAAGACCAGGATCGGGAACACCTTCGAGTCCAGCCCAGGCTCTGCTGAGCCCCGCCGAGCCACGGGCCGAGCCTATCTCGCCGGGCGGAAGCCAACGTCTTCGGCGCACAGGCGCGGGTCGCAGTCGATGACGCCGCCGATTATGCAACCCAGCCGGTCGGCCAGGAATGAGCCGCCTTTGACCGGGCGGCCGTCGGCGTAAAGCTCGTCGCACCATTCCGCCGCGTTGCCCGCCAAGTGGTAGACGCGCTTGTCTCCCCACGCGACCGCGCCGTTTTCCATCGAACGAACCGGCGCCAGGCGCCCCGGCCCGCCTTCGGCGCTGTTGCAGCGCGCCGGGTCCCACGCCCCGCGCCAGGGATAGAGAAGACCCCCCTCCTTCGGTTGCGCAGGGGCGCCGCCCGAAGGCTGTTGCGGCGCGGCGGGGGGCGCGACTCCGATGGCGCGCCCGGAAGCGCCGCCCGCCGGCCCCAGCGCCGCGCGCTCCCATTCGTCCTCATGGGGCAGGCGCGCGCCGATCCATTCGCAGAAGGCGCGCGCGGCGGGGAACGAAACCCGCGTCACGGGCACATCCGCCGCCCCCGCGGGGAAGTCCATTCCGTTCCATTCCTTGAGATAGTCGCCGTCGTGACGCGCGGCTGATATGCGATCCTTCCGCCATTGCGGATTGGCCTCAATGAACGCGCGGTATTGCGCGTTGGTGATCTCGGTCGCGCCAATCTCGAAGGGCGCGCGGCCGCCGTCAACACGCACGAACTCGATGCCAAGGGCGGCCAGGTCGGGCGCGGGGGAGGGAGGCGTGGCAGGGGCGGGCGTCTTCTCCGGCGTCGGCGCCGCGCCTGAAGAGCCGCCCGGCGTTGGCGCGGCCGGCGTTGGCGCGGGCGGTTTCATCTCGCCGAGGAACACCGTGTCGCGCATCCCCGCGGGGACTTCCATCAGCGGCGCCTGCGGCTGCGGGGTCGCCAGCGTCACGCTTTCCATCCAATCGCTCAAGTCGCCCAGCGTCGGCGCGGGCGTCTGCTCCAGACGCTTCGCCAGCGCGGCGGTGAACGCGCCCCCCTGTCTGGCGTCGCCCCACGACCGCTGCGTCGGACGGCAGGCGAACATGCCGAGGCGCCCCGTCTTCGCCGCGCTCTTCGCGGTCACGCCGATCGCCCGGTCCGACGCGCCTTCGGCCCCGCGCGGACGCGGCATCGAGGCGCTCGTATCCAAGCTGTCGCGGGGCGCTGCGCCGCGGGTCTGATTTTTGGCCGGCAGGCAAAACTGCCGCGCGACAAACTCCGTCCCGGCCTTCTCGACGACCGGCGCTCCAAATTCGCCGCGGCTGACCGTGCCCGAATGGCAGGAGTCGGAAATGACGGCGACGCGCAATCCGCGCGCGACCGCCTTGTCCGCCCACTCGCCGATCGTGTCGTCGAGGATGAACCCGCCGGTCAATCGAACCGGCCGCCCGCCGCCGTCCGCGGTCTCGACCTGCCGGCCGTCGATTTCGTATGCCCCCGGCTCGGCTTTGACGTCGTACGGCGTGAGGGCTTCATCGAATCCGTCGCCCTCGTCGCCGTCGCGGTCGGGAACGTAGAAGCCATGTCCGGAGTAATAGAAGACGAGCCAGTCGCCTTCCTCGGCCTGGCCGGCAATCCGATCGAGAGCGTCGGCGATGGCTTGGGCGGTGGCCTGGCTGTCCTTCAAGCGAACGATCTGCGGCTCCGGCGTGTGGCGCGCGCCCGTCAGGTATCCGGAAATGCGGTCCCCGTCGCGGGCGCAACCAGGCAGAACGCTGTCGGGATAGCGCTCGACGGTGGCGATGACGGCGTGGACATCCGCCGAAACGGCGCGCGGCGCCAGCGCCGCCGCGCATGCCAGGATGCCCGCCGCGATGGCGCCGATCGAGAGAAGTCGATTCCTGCATCGCGCGATCGCACAGGCGTTCATGCCGGCGCTTCCCTTCCTCCAGAAGAGCATGAATTCCCGCGGAGTTTGCCTCAACCGGGCCGCAAGCCGCAACAAAAGCCTTGGGGGGCGGGCGTCGTGGTTCAGGGGATCCTGGCTCTTACTGATTCCGATCCCAGATGATCCGCAGGCCGTGCAGGGTCAGATCGGGTTCGACGTGTTCGATGTACTTGGACTCGGCGGCGATGGGCGGGGCGTAGCCGCCGGTGGCGACGACGGGCCAGCTCTCGTCTCCCAGCTCCGCCCGCAGCCGCTCGATCAGCCCGTCGACCTGGGCGACGAAGCCCCAGAACAGCCCGGAGCGAATGGACGCCACCGTCGTGCGGCCCAGCACGCGCTTGGGCTTCTTCGGCGAGACGCGCGGGAGGCGCGCGGTGTTGGCGAACAGGGCCTGCGCCGACATCTCCAGCCCGGGGATGATGACGCCGCCGGCGTAGTCGCCCTCGGGCGTCACCACGTCGAAGGTGGTTGCGGTGCCGAAATCCACGATGATGACCGGCGCGCCCCGGAACGCCTGGCCGCCGACGGCGTTGGCCAAGCGGTCGGCGCCGACTTCTTCGGGGTGCTCATAGAGATTGCGGATGCCGAGGTTGGTGTTGGGGCCGACCACGAGCACCTGGGCGTGGCAGATGCCGGCCAGCGCCGCGCCCACCGCTTGTTCGACGGGCGGGACGACGCACCCCATGACGGCGGCATGCACCTCGTCGCTCGGCGTGCCGCGCATTTCAAACAACTGGTGGATGAGCAGGGCGTATTCGTCGGCGGATTTCTTGGTGTCGGTCCGAATGGTCCAACGCTCTACCAGTTCTTCGCCTTCAAACAGACCGAAGGCGATTTTCGAGTTTCCGACGTCGGCCGCCAACAGCATCGCAAGGCCCCTCCTGGATCGATTAGGTCAACACGTTGAAGAAGCACAGGGGAATCTGTTGAGCAAAAATCCTTGCCCGACTCCGAATGCAGCGCCAGTAAATTAGTGAGGCGGAAAAAGGAAAAAATGAGCCTGAGTAGGCCGGCCTTGTGCTCTGGCGAGCGAAGTCGAACTACGAGGCGGGTTTCCGTCCACCTCGTCCATTCCGTCCACCCCGTCCATTCTGTCCAGTTTGTCCAATCGATCCAGACCGTCCAGCCCCAACTCAGTTCCGCGGCGGCGCCTCGCGCTGAACCAGTTCCACCTGGCGCGCGTCGGATTCGCTCAGGGCGCCGCGCGCGTCCATGACTTGGAACTCCAGCGTCACCTTGCCCGCGAAACCCGCCATCGAGGTCTGAATGTTCGGCCGGTCGCTGGCCAGCCACTGGCTGCTTCCCTTGGTGCGGACGCGGTATTCGACGATCTCGTCGCCGTCGGGATCTTCGGCCGCCAACGCCAGGCGCGACGACGATCGGCGCCGGCTTGCCGAGCGCAGGCAGAGCGCGTCCCAGGGCGCCGCCCTTGCCTAGGATCATGCGGCCCTGCTCGTCGAAGGTCGAACGCACCTCAAGGCTCTTGCCCTTGTTGCGCAACTCCCACTTGTCCAGGTAGTTCCAGAACTCGCCGTTTTCCAGGACGATCGGCTTGCGGTCGGCGGTGCGGGGGTCGTAGCCGTAGAGCATGATATGGCCGTCGGGGTCGATGATGGCGTCGCCCGGTTGCGCCAGCCGCTGCAACTGCTCCATGAAGTCCTTGTCGACCTTGGCGCGCGGAAAGACCTGACGGCCGAGTTTCAGGTAGTCGTGCGAAGCGCATCGCTCGCCGCCGTTGGCGAACGCGCTCTGCGGCGCGATGGCTTCCCACACGCTCCACACATAGCCCGAGCAATCGTAGCCGATGCCGCTGGTGGAGCCGCCGGCGTTCGGCGCGTCGGTCAGGTCGCCGCCCCAGAGATAGCCGATCTTGTTCGCCTTGTGGGTCTCCACCACCAGCCAGCCGAACAGCAGGACTTGGTCGCGGACTGAGAGGCTCTTCTTTTGCGCGAAGGACCGCACGGCGGCGACCAGCGGCGCGTGGTATTTTTCGTAGAACGGGCCGTTGAGTTTCGCGCCGTTGGACTTGGCCGAGCGGATGGCGGCTTCGTCCGTCCCATCGGCCACCGGCACGTAGAACACCTCGCCCTGCAGTTGCTCGGGAAGGTAGCCCGAGGGGCCTTGCAGCGTGGTCGGAGCAGCCCACAAGCCGCCGCCGCCGCCCAGCGCGGCAAGCAGCCCGGCTCCGAACCCGAGCAGAACAATCAGGCGTTGCTTCATCGGCACATCACGCACCCACGCGCCCGGGGCGCACAATCCCAGTTTGCCAAGTGCACTTTATGTCTTCCACAAACCTTCAAGTCAAAAGCAAAGCGATGTTTCCGGGGCCCTGCTGAGACGACCAGAAGCCTCTAAGAGTGGTTTGCCACCGTGGCGTAGGCTTTCCAGCCTGCGCAGCTTGGAATCCGGAGCAAACAACGCGCAGGCTGGAAAGCCTACGCCACTCAACCGCCGATTCTCTGAGCAACCGGCAACGGGAAGACGGCGGCGCGACGGGAGTCTCGCCCTCCCAAGCGCGGCGTTCTGCCCAGGCCGTGTGTTGTCCCTTTTCATCGAAGCGGAACAATGGGACAATGCCTGCGCGAGGGGTGGAACGCTCGAGTTCTGGGATCGATGGTTGAATCGCCGCCATGGCCTATTTCGTCAAAGAGATTTTCTATTCGCTCCAAGGCGAAGGCGCGCAGACGGGGCGGCCCGCCGTCTTCTGCCGCTTCGCCGGGTGCAATCTGTGGTCCGGGCGCGAGGGCGGGCGGCCGAAAGCGATCTGCGGCTTCTGCGACACGGATTTCCTGGGAACCGACGGACCCGGCGGCGGACGCTACGACACGCCGGAGGAGTTGGCGCGGGCGGCGCGGGCCGCGTGGCCTTTGTTTTCTTCGCATCGCGCGCGGCCGTTTCTTGTCTGCACCGGCGGCGAGCCGTTGTTGCAGCTGGACGAAAACCTGGCGGCGGCCTTTCATGAAGCAGGATTCGAAATCGCGGTGGAAACGAATGGCACGCTCCCGGCGCCGCGCGGCGTCGACTGGGTGTGTGTCAGTCCGAAGGCGAACGCGGAGTTGGCTTTGCGGTCGGGGGACGAGTTGAAACTGGTGTTCCCGCAAGAAGGCGCCGGGCCGGAGCGCTATGAATCGCTGGATTTCCGGCATTTCTTCTTGCAGCCTATGGATGGGCCGGAGCAGGAGGCGAATACGCGCTTGGCGTTGGAGTATTGCCTGCGCCATCCGCAATGGCGCCTGAGTTTGCAGACGCATAAGATCCTGGGGATACGTTGACAGCGATGGACATCTACCGCGAATTCACTCTGGAAGCCGCGCACAGCCTTCCGCGCGCGCCGGACGGGCACAAGTGCCGGCGTTTGCACGGCCATTCGTTTCACATCGAGATCCATGTGGCCGGCGCGGTCGACCCCGAACGCGGTTGGGTCATGGATTTCGGCGACATCAAGGCCGCCTTTCAGCCGCTGCATGATGCGCTCGACCATCGGCATTTGAACGACATCGAAGGGCTGGACAATCCGACGAGCGAGAACCTGGCGCGGTGGATCTGGCGGCGCCTCAAGGCGGCGTTGCCTGGATTATCCAGAATTGTTATCAAAGAAACTTGCTCCAGTGGCTGCCTGTATCAAGGCGAGGAAGACTGAATACGACGAACCACGAATGAACGCCAACGGAAAGGCTCTTCCCGGCCACGCGCGACTGTCTGTCCTGACCCCGACAGACCGGGCTGCGATGGGACTCTACCTGGGCCTGGTTTTTGTTTTATCGCAAACACTGACTATCGCCGTTCATGAGTGCGGTCACGCTCTTGTCATGTTGCTTCTCGGCAACACTGTGTATGGAATACACATTACCCCCTGGGCCGGCCAGGTCTTGGCGATTGTAGACCATGAGATGTTCGTCGAAGGCGTCTACGTGAACCTTGCAGGCGTTGTCGCCACTCAATTGCTGTTGATGATCAACACCGTCCTTGCCAAACGGCTCGGAAAAGCCCGATGGTTGTTTCTGGACAGTTTCATCATGATGCTGTCCATAGCCTGTCTCTTCGACATGGCGTGCTTCGCAACGAGCGGAATCGTCGGTTTCGGCGACGCCGCGGTAACGGCGACAAGCTTCGGTTGTCATCCCATCTGGTTGGCCCTGGCAAGCGGCGGAGTCCTCTTCCTTGACTTGAAACTGGTCGCCCCCGCCGTCCTCCGCTGG
This sequence comes from Candidatus Sumerlaeota bacterium, assembly GCA_026398515.1. Taxonomy (GTDB): domain Bacteria; phylum Sumerlaeota; class Sumerlaeia; order JAPLSS01; family JAPLSS01; genus JAPLSS01. The sequence goes on from JAPLSS010000768.1 coordinate 11,383, forward strand.
CGCAGGGAGTACTGCCCAAGAATGAGCAAGGCCCAGAACCGTCAAGTCGCTATCGTCTTTTTCGCATTTTGGGGTGCCTACTTTTTGTGGTATCACCTGGTTGTGCTTCTCAAACTGCTGGGGAGGCAAACATGACTCCCTCGCTCGAACGTCAGGAGCGCGAAGAAAACAACATGGGCGCGAAAACCCTTTCGCTTCGCGGCCCCATTATCCGCGCGACCGTCGCCGTGACGCTGATCACGGTTGCAAGCCTGCAAATCATGGGATTCTTCTGGGAGAAGAAAGGCTTTTTTTTTCACGGAATCGATAGCGAGGACGCGTTTCAATCGGTTCAGAGGGCCGCTCTCGCGCGGCAAGTGACCACGGCCGTCCAACACGTCCTTGTGTTGACTCTTTCCGAAGACGGCTCTTGCCGCTACACCGCAAACACCCGCTTTGCCGCTCCCGCGGGAGAACGCACGGCGCGATTCCCCTGGGACAACGCTTTCGACCAGAACACCCGTTTGCTGTGGAAAGACAAAGAACCCCTCGAATACCGCCAGACCCGGGCGCCCTGGGGATACTGGGTGACCGTTCGTCTCCCGGCGGCCGCGCGGGAAGGCGACACGCTCACGCTCTCTTACCAGGGGGTTAATCCATCTTCCGCCTGCCGCCGGGATGACGAAAATTGGCAATTCGTCGCCAAGACACAATTCGGTCCAGCTGCTGTGAAGCTGATCCTGACGGTGCTTCTGCCGGAAGGGGCCACAGCCATCCACGTCCTTCCTCCACCGGCGTCCCGTGGCGCGGAAAACGACCGTGTGGCAATTACCTTCGAACGCAATCTGAAGAAGGACGAGGCTTTCGGCTGCGAGATTATCTACGCCATGCCTTGAGCAGAGCACGCATGCCGGGAAGAAAAGCGGCAGCAAGCTGCCGCACTCCAAAGCGCTTCGCGCACGGACCGATAGTTTGGAACACACTCCTGCGGAAGTTGGTCGAAATCATCATGGTTTTCTCCATCGCCAGCCTGAAGTCCCACGAACAGAAAGCCCGCGCGCTGGTGGACGAGGCGCATCGACGCGGCGGGTTGGCCCCCGTCGACCTCGACCGCTTCTGGGCCGACCAGCAGATCGCGCGCAAAAACCCCTTCGGACGCGACATCCCTCAGGTCCCCCTGGGGGTCTTGATGGGCCCCGCCTGCGTGTTCGACGAGCTCGGGATCGAAGAGGACTTCTGGCGCTACGAAACGGACGAGGAGTGGCGCCTCTCCTTGAACAAGGCATACAACGACAAGGCCGAAGCCATCGTCGGCAAGCGCCTCCTGTCGGAGAAGCGCAAGGACCCCTCGCGGCGGTACCCGCCGGTCAAGGAACTGCACGACGTGTTCGAGGCGCGCCAGGAATGGCACGGCGGATCGTGGTGGCTGATGCCGTCGGCCAACACCAGGGACGAACTAAAGGCGCTCCTCGACCGCGTCGAGCAGCGCGACATCCGCCCGTTCATCCTGCCGGAGAACTGGGAGGAGGAGAAGGCGCGGCTGAGGGCGTTGGGGGTGAAGCCGCCGCTCTATCGCGGGCAGCGCGGGCCGGTCACGTTCGCCACCTCCATCTTTGGGGTGGAGAACTTGATCCTGCTGATACTGGACGAGCCGGACCTGGCCGTTCGGCTGCGCGACGCGATCCTGCGGACCATGCTCGAGATCGCGCGCGTGATGGACGAGGAGGCCGGCTACGCGCCCGGCGAGGCGCCCGGGGGCTTCGCGTTCCGCGACGACAATTGCTGCCTGCTGAACTCGGAGATGTACGAACTGTTTGGGTTCCCGATCCTCAAAGGCATCTTCGACCATCTGTGCTCGAAGCCCGGCGATTCGCGCTATCAGCACTCCGATTCGGCGATGGGCCACTTATTGCCGCTGTTGGGTCGGCTCCACATGACCGGGGTGAACTTCGGACCGAAGCTCACGGTCAGCGAAATCCGCGAGCACTTGCCCCGCGCGGTGATCCACGGCCAGCTGGCGCCGTTCACCTTCAGCCGCAACGAGGAACTGAAGATCGTGATGGAGTTCCTGCGCGACTTCGAGATGGCGCGGAAGAAACGCGGCCTCAGCTTCGCCACCGCCGGCTCAATCAACAACGGCTCGCGCCTGACGGGAATGCGGCTGATCATGGCGGCGATTCAGCGCTACGGGCGGTACGATGGGTGAAACCTGGCCGAAATCAGGCGACCTTTCCCTCCTGGCTCTCCGCTTTTCCCTTCTGAAGCCGACGCCAAAACTGCGCCGCCGGATGGTCCGAGGTGGCCAAAGCGGAGAGACGCCTGGCCGCGATTTCCTCCTCGGACAGACCGGCATATTCTTTGGCCCTCTCGGCCTGGATGCGGTTTTTCATCTCCACACAATCAA
>JAPLSS010000953.1 GCA_026398515.1 Candidatus Sumerlaeota bacterium
CGAGATTGTGGGCGCCCCTCCGTGTCGAACCCCCGCCGCGGCGCCCAATTGCTTTACAAGCCGAAACTGCTTCCGGGCGCGTCCCGCGGCGGCGAGGCAGCCACGTCTTTGACGAGCGCCTTTCGCGCTCCGTGATGCGGCCGGACCCGCCCGGGCCGCCACGCTCCCCAGGGCCCGTACGCCAGACTCAGAATCGTCTCCAGCCGATTGCGCCGCATTAGCCTGGGCTCCGCGGGCCGATTGACGTCCCGAGCGCCGGCGGCCTTGGGGTCGGCGTAGCGGCGCACGCGGAAGGTGTTGGGTGAGAGGCATTCGCCTTCGGTGAACGCATCGTCCGAAACCACGATGGCGCGGATGAGTCCCCCTGTCATGGCGCGGTCCTTTCGATGAGTTGAGATGGAAGCGGCGCGTCCTCGATGGCGGCGCGTCGTCGGGCCGCGGCGGGCGCAACAATCGTGCCCCCGAGGAAACGCATAGGGGGCGCGTCTTGGAGATGACGGACGCAAATGGCGCAGATCGTCGCCAAATCACCCAAAATCAAGGAACCTTGCCATTCACGGACCGCGATGGCGGATCGAGCGCGCTCGATCGTGGACGCCGGCGTGTGAATTTCGCGGGCAACGGCGGCTGTCAAACAATGCGACGATTGTCGAGTTGCGTTACAAAGACGGACACCCGCAAACAACGGGGATCCACGCACGCGATCGGCGCGCCGATGGACCGGCGGGAATAGAGACCGGTTCAGAAGAGTCGGCCATGGCCCTTCGCGCAACCCGCAGAAGATGAAAACGGGGGCGCGGGGAGTGGCGCAGGCCTTCCCGCCTATGATTTGGCGCATCAACAATGGGCGCCGCGAACAGGCGAGACCGCCCGCGCCGCGCAAAAAACCCTTTGCCCCCTTCCCCAGTTCTGCCACAATCGCGGCATCGTTCCATTCTCGCGGGGAGATGGCCGCGTTGTCCGTTGTTGAACCCGAAATCGCCGCGCCGCTGAACGCCGCGCCGGCCCTTGCGCTGATTCCGCGCGCCGGGTGGGTCCTGATCCTTGTCCTGTGCAGCCTGATCTTCGGCATTTCCGTCACTGAGGCCGTCAGCAACAACCTGCTCCCGTTGACGTTGCGGCGCTTCACCACTGACCCGCGCATCATCGGCTACATCCTGGCCATCAACCCGGCCTTCGGCTTCATCGCCCAGCCGCTGGTGGGCGTGCTAAGCGATCACGTGTGGACGCCTCTGGGGCGACGCGCCTTGTTCCTGATCATCGGCTCGCCGATTGTCGCCGCCTGCCTGATCGGCGTCCCGTGGTGCGCGACGCTGCTGCCGATTGTCGTGTTGGTCGTGATCTACCAGTTCTTCGAGGACGTGCTGTATGGCTCCGACCACCCGTTGATCGCCGATCTGGTGCCCCCGGAGCAACGGTCGTTCGTGGCCGGGGCGATGGCCACCGCCGGGGGAATCGCCACCATCTTCGTCCTGCGCGCGGGCTTGCCGTTGGTCGACGCGGTAGCGAATGGGGTTCATCGCCAAATCGGAAAGTTCGCGCTTCAGTTTGAAGGGCTTGGGGTCAACGCGGGCGAGTTTTCCCTTTATGCCATCGCCGCCGCCGCGCAGATCCTCTTTGTCTGCGTCGCCGCCTTTTGTCTTCACGAACGCCCGCAGATCAAACAGCCGCGACCGAAGCTGACCATTGCCCGATACATTACGGATCTTGTGCGCAACCCGATGCTTCTTCGCCTGGCGCTGGTCAACTTCTTCAAGTCCGTGCAGGCGAACGCCGTCTCGACGTACGTCGTCCTGTACGCCACCGATACGCTCCTCTTCACCAAGGGCGACTTCGGCAAGAACTGGTCGTGGGGAGCGCTCGTCGGCCCGATCCTGGCGTTGGTCGTCGGCTTGAGCGTCGAGCGGTTTCGCAAGAACTACGCGATGATCGCCGGCTTTGTCGTCGCCATCACGGGCTATGCGATGGGCTTCTTCTCGCACTCGCTCCTGGACCTGGCCATCGTCGGAGTCGTCATCGCCATCGGCGAGGTGATTCAGGGGGTCACGCACAAGGCCTTCATGACCGAGTACATGCCGCGCGATCTGACCGGGCAGCTGTCCGGCGCGATCAACATCTTCTACGCCACCGGCCGAACGCTTTCGGTTATCCTCATGTCGCAGATCGTTTACTGGTACAGCCGGTTGCGCCATCTTCCCGAAGGCACATACGACTATCGGATCATCTGGGTCTGCGCCGCCATCGTGGGCCTGGCCAACATCGCCATTCTGCTGACCGTTCGCGACGAGCGCTCCCCACGACCAGTTCTTG
>JAPLSS010000606.1 GCA_026398515.1 Candidatus Sumerlaeota bacterium
GGCAGCCGCTCCGACTGCGCCTCGTCCGCAATAACGATCCCGGCTTCCTTGTATTTTTTCAGAATGAAATGCGTCGTCGTGCTGGTCACGTTGTCGATCGTGGCCAGCTTGCGCGACACGAAATTGGCCACATCTTTCAGATTTTTCCCTTCAATAAACACCAGCACGTCGTAGGAGCCCGAAATCAGGTAACACAATTTCACTTCGGGAAAACGGTAGATCTGCGCCGCGATCTCGTCGTAGCCCACGTTGCGCTGCGGCGTGATCTTGACCTCGATGATCCCGAGGGTCGGCTCGTCCTCCAGTTTTTCCGGGTTGACGATGGCCCGGTAGCCCAGCACCGTCTTGGTCCGCTCGAGCCGCTCGATCTCGGCGGCCACCTGCGCCTCGGTCAGCTCGAGGCGCCGGGCGATTTCGTCGTTGGTCATTCGCGCGGCGGCGCGCAGCAGTTCCAGCACTTCGTTTTTCATCTGGGTTCCTCGCCGGCGATGCGCGCGCGCATTTCCGTGTCCGATTTGATGTTTTGCATTCTGTAATAATCCATGATCCCCATATTCCCCTTGCGGAAGGCCTCGGCCATCGCCTTGGGGATTTCGCTTTCGGCCTCGACCACGCGGGCGCGCATCTCCTGCTCCAGCGCCCGCATCTCCTGCTCGCGGGCCACCGCCAGGGCGCGGCGCTCCTCGGCCTTGGCCTGCGCGATCTGCTTGTCCGCGTCGGCCTGGGCGATCTGCAGGTTGGCCCCGATGTTGGCCCCCACGTCCACGTCGGCGATGTCGATGGAGAGGATTTCGAAGGCCGTCCCCGAATCCAGCCCGCGCTCCAGCACCCGCTTGGAGATCAGGTCGGGGTTCTCCAGCACGCGCTTGTGGCTTTCGGCCGAGCCGATCGTGGTCACGATCCCCTCGCCCACCCGCGCGATGATCGTTTCCTCGGTCGCCCCGCCCACCAGCCGCTCCAGGTTGGCCCGCACCGTGACCCGCGCCTTGACCTTGAGCTGGATGCCGTCCTTGGCGATGCCGTCGATGGTGTCGCGTCCCTTGCGCGGGTCGGGGCAGTCGATGACGCGCGGCTCGACGCTCATGCGCACGGCCTCGAAGACGTTGCGCCCGGCCAGATCGATGGCGCGGGCGCGGTCGAAGTCCAGCGGGATGCGCGCCTTGTTCGCCGCGATCAGCGCGTTGACCACCAGGGCCACGTTCCCCCCCGACAGGTAATGGCTTTCGAGCTGCTGGCGCGTCACCGGCACCCCGGACTGGTAGGCGTTGATCAGCGGATTGACGATGTCGGGCGGGCTGATCCGGCGCAGGCGCATCCCGATCAGCGAAACCAGCGAGATGGAGACCCCGCTGAAGCGCGCGGCCAGGTAGAGCTTGACCGGGACGAAGTAGAAGACGATTGAGAGGATGATGATGCCGATGATGACGACGAAAATACTGATCACCGACATATCGATGTCTTTGAGGAAGTCTGGCATGGTGGCATCCCTTCATTGGTGGATCCGCACGGACGGGACACGGACGAACACGGAAGAAAATTCCCAATCCCTAACGACAGCCCATCTTGGCGCATGGCGGCGGCGCGCGCAAATGTTTTTTCCGGAAAGAAAGGACGAAAAGGACCCCAAGGACGTAAAGGATTCAAGGACCCAGGGACCTAAGGGACGTAAGGGACGTAAGGGACCTAAGGGACCCAAGGAGCCCCATACACTCGCCACTCGCCACTATTAATGCCGGAAATGCCTCATCCCCGTAAACGCCATCGCGATCCCATGCTCGTCGCAGGCGGCGATGGATTCGTCGTCGCGCACCGACCCGCCCGGCTGGACGATCGCCTTGATCCCCGCCTTGGCGGCCAGGTCGACCACGTCGCGGAAGGGGAAGAAGGCGTCCGAGGCCATGTAACCGCCGGCCACCTTGCCGCCGGCTTTCTGCAGACCGAAGTTGGCCGAGTCGATCCGGCTCATCTGCCCGGCGCCGATGCCGAGGGTGCGGTGCGTGTCCGCGTAAACGATGGCGTTGGACTTGACCCACTTGCAGACCTTCCAGGCGAACAGCAGCGCCTTCCAGTCCGCCTCGTTCGGCTGCGCGGTGGTGACCACCTTCATCTGGTCGCGCGAGGCCATGGCCACGTCCAGCTCCTGGACCAACATGCCGCCGGAAACCGACTTGTAGGCCAGGCCCCGTTTGCGCGGCGTCAGCGGCCCGGCTTCCAGCAGGCGCAGGTTTTTCTTCTTTTCAAACACCGCGATCGCCTCGGGGGTGAAACTCGGCGCGATCACCACCTCCAGGAACAGTTTGCCCACTTCCTCGGCCAGCGCCCCGTCCAGCGGACGGTTCAGGCCGACGATCCCGCCGAATGCCGACACCGGATCGCACGCCAGCGCCTTCAAATACGCCTCCAGGCAGTTTTCGCCCCAGGCCGCCCCGCACGGGTTGAGGTGCTTCAGAATCGTGCAGGCGGGCTCCTCGAACTCGCGGATCATTTCCAGCGCCGTCTCGCCGTCCAGGTAATTATTATAGGAAAGCTCCTTGCCCTGGAGCTGGCGGCAGTGGGCCATCGAAGGGGCCTCGGCCTCCGGGTCGGCGTAGAACGCGGCGGCCTGATGCGGGTTCTCGCCATAGCGCAGCGTCTGGCGAATCGGCCAGTCGAGGCTCAGGGCATCGGGCATGGCCGGGAC
>JAPLSS010000253.1 GCA_026398515.1 Candidatus Sumerlaeota bacterium
CTTGAACTCGCGGCCATTCACCATGTCGGTTTTCGACGACAGGGACATGTCGCGCGGCTCGCCGTCGCGCGCGGACCGGCCCATGGCGCGAAACGTGCCGACTTTGATGGTGTCAAACGAGTAAGGAACGGGCGTCTCGGAACCGTCGTTCTCGACGAACACGGAATAGCCCTTGAGCGCCTCGCCGATCTTCTCCGCCACCAGGGACCCGCCCAGGTTGCTGAACCGAAGCTCGGGCCAGTCGGACGGGTATTCTCCTTCGGCCTCGATCACGAGCACCAGTTTGTCGGAATGATTCTGGGTTCTCAATTCCACCAGAGCTTCGCGCCCGATGGCGACGTTGTTGATGTTGCCGCCCACCATGGTGGTGGTTATCCGAAGATCGTCCAGGTCGTGGACGCCCATGAGGGGGGCGCCGCCGGCGATCACCGGCTCCGCGGCGGTCTCCGCGAGGAGAACCACTCCCGGCCCCGCTGCCTCAAACGTCTTGCGGAATGGAGGGGACGACCGCAGCGACTCTAAACTCTCCGCCTGGGCGCGCGCTTGCGCCGCGCTCAAGCCGTTGGGCAGCCCGACGCCTCCCCGTTCCAGGTCTTCGGCCAGCGCCGCGAGATGCACGCCTGCCCGCATTCGAGCGATCCAGCCGGGGTCGTCGCAATACTCGGCTAGGGGCTGGCCCTTGACCACGTCGTCCCCGTTCTTGACCAGGAAGCGCAAGACCACGGTGTCGGAGGTGGGCGTCACCGCGTGCTCCAAGGGCTTCAGCAGCCCGGCGACCGTAGTGTTCGAATTGCAGTAGAGGTTGATCTTGACGAACCACAGCGCGATCACCGTGGCTACGACCGCGATGACCAGCCCATAGCCGCCCCATGTGACGTACTTCACATACTTGGCCAAGAATCGTTTCAGGCGCAGATGCTTGACTGGACTCATGCAGCGTCTCCGTTCCCTTCGGCGGTGAGGCCGTAATACCGCATATACATCTCGTAATACGACCCGCGCCGGGCCATGAGTTCCTCGTGGTTGCCCACCTCGGCGATCCGGCCCCCGTCCATCACGCAAATCAAATCCGCGTCGACGATGGCCGGGAAGCGGTGCGACACGATAAACGTGGTCCGCCCGCGCGAAACCTTGCGCAGGGTCTCGCAGATCACCGCCTCGGTCTCGCTGTCCAGCGACGAGGTCGGCTCGTCGAGCAGCAGCAGGTTGGGGTTGCGAATCAGCGCGCGGGCGATGCCCAGGCGCTGTTTTTCGCCGCTGGACAGGCGTTTGCCCTCCTCCAGGTTGGTGTCATAGCCCTGGGGCAGCGCGGCCAGGGTCTCGTGAATATCGGCCGCTTTCGCCGCGGCGGTCATCTGCTCGTCGGTGGCGCGGTAGTTGCCATACATCAGATTGTCGCGCACCGTGCCGGTGAAGATGTAGGTGTCCTGCATGACCAGCCCGATCTGGGTCTGGTAAGATTTCATCCGCACGTCGCGCAAGTCGATGCCGTCGACGAGCACCTGGCCCCGCGTCGGGTCGTAGAGGCGCAGGAGCATCGCCATGACGCTGGACTTGCCGGCGCCGCTGTGGCCGACGACGGCCACGCGCATCCCGCGGGGGACCTTCAGGGTGAAATCGCGCACCGCCCACACGCCCTTCTCGTAGCTCAGCGACACGTCCTTGAATTCCAGGTCGCCCTGAATCGGCGGCATCTCGTTGGCGCCCGGCTTGTCCTCGACCACCGGAGGAATGTCGAACGTCTGCAGCAAACGCTCGGCCGGCACGACCCCGATCCGCATCTTCTGGATCTGGGTGATGATGTTTTGCACCGGGTTGGACATCCGGTTCATGTAGGCCAGAATCGGCACGACGGACCCGTAGGAGATGCGGCCCTGAAGGACTTCGTAGAAGAGCCAGCTCTGGACGCCGAGCCCCTTGAGCCAGGGGAGCAGCCCCCCGCCCTGAACCACCAGGCGCTGCAGCGCCTGCATGTAGGATTGCGGGATCGCCATGCGGTAGCCGAAAACGTTCTGCTTCATGTACTTGCGGACTTCGTACTGCCGGCGCCCGAAGGACTTGACGGCCAGGATGCCGGCGACCCCTTCCTGCAAGCCGGCGTCGCGCCTCTGCCATCGCCGCGCCGCCTCGCGGTAGAAGTGGCGTTCGGCCGAAGCAAGGCCGTGCGCGATCAGAGCATACGGCATGGCGTACGCCAGCACGAACAACATAACCCGAATGTCGATCAGCGACAGCAGGGCCATCATCAGGAGGAATTCCCACGCCGCCATGAAAACCTGGGGCAGCACCTCGGTCACCAGCGCCATGATGCCCTGGATGTCGGCGGTGCCGCGGTACGAGTGCTCGCCAACGGGGCGGCTCTGGATGAAGCCCATCGAAACGCGCGACAAGTGGCGGTAGAAGTTCGCGGACAAATCGAGGAAGACGCGCACGTGAATGAACTGGTTCAGAATGCTGGCCAACCAGTTTTTCACGCGGCCGAGCAGGGCGAAACTGATGTTGGCGGCGAAAATCCCCCAGAACAGCCCCCAGTCCTTCTCCGGGAACGCCCGGTCGATCAGAACTTTTGACAACCAGGGGGTGAAGACCGTGACGGTGACCCACATCCACTGAAGGACGATCATCAACGCCGCCTGATTCCAATACGGGATCAGGCAGCGCAGGTAGCGCTTGAAGGTCGCCAGAGTCGGCGGGCGGCGGGCTTCCAGAACGCGCAGGGCTTCCTGTTCGACCCCCTCGACATTCCGGTCGATGGTCGTGGAGCGCGTCCGAAGGATTTCCTGGGAAACCGTATTCATGGATTCGTCTCGTCCGGCGCCTGTTCCGCGTCCTTGTGCTGCTCGTTCAACCAGATCGAGCGATAGAGCCCTTCCACCTGGATCAGCTCCTCATGACGACCCACTTGAACGATCTTCCCTTTGTCGAGGACATAAATCCGATCCACGTCGCGCGCGGTGACCAGCCGATGAGGGATGAAGACCGTGGTGCGCCCGCGCGTGGCCTTGCTCAACGTCTGGAGGACCTGCGCTTCGACGTGGCTGTCCAGCGCCGCGGTCGGCTCGTCCAGCAGGATGATGTGCGGATCGCGCGCCATGGCGCGGGCGATTCCCAGACGCTGCTTCTGGCCGCCTGAGAGTTTCAACCCTTCTCCGGCGTCGAGTTTATAGCCCATGGGATGGCTGGAGATGAAGTCGTGCAGGTCGGCGATGCGGGCCGCCTCCTCCACTTCGGCCTGGGTCGCCTTGAAATTGCCATAGCGAATGTTGTGGCCGACCGTGCCCCCGAAGACGTAGGTCTCCTGCAGCACGACGCCGATCTGTTTCTGAAGGGTCAACTGCGAGACGGTCTTCAAATCGATGCCGTCGATCAGCACCTGGCCTTGTTGCGGATCGTAGAGCCGCATGATCAGATTGAGCACCGTGGACTTGCCGCATCCGCTCGGGCCGACAAAGGCCACCCGTTCCCCCGGCTTGATGGTGAAACTGACGTGGTCCAGGATGGGCCGGCCCGCTTTGTGGGAGAAGGTTACGTTGCGGAACTCGATGCGCCCCTTGACCTTCGGCATGTTTTTGGCGCCTGGGGCGTCGACGACCTCGACGTCGACGTCAAACGTTTGCAGGAGACGGGCCGCGGGCACCAATTGCAGGCGGGCGTTCTGGAGTTCCTTGATCAGGTTTTCCAGCGGCGTCTTGAACATGGAGACCAGGGTGAACGTGACGGTGAACTCGCCGATCGTCAAGTTGCCCAGCATCGTCTGGTAAGCCACATAGATCCACAGGCCCTGATCGATAAGGAACGCCAACGCCCACAGGCAGACCTGCTGCGTCAGCAAATCCATGAACCAGAAGCGCAGGTTCGCCCGGCGTTCGGCGACGATGGTTTTGGTGTATTTCCACAGCTGGTAGCCGGTGCGACCGAGGCCTTTGACCGTCCGGGCGCCGGCGACGCCGTCCACCAGCGAGGCCTGCATCTCCTGCTGCCGGAGCTTCTGCCGGTACAGAAACCGGCGCAGCAGCGAGTATAGCCAAATGGCGATCACCGAGTAGGGGCCGGCATAAAACAGCAGAAGCGCGGTGATCTTCCAGTCCACCCCGACCAGCAGCGCCGCCGCCCACGCCAGCCGATAGGAGGTCTCGAGCAACCGCGGGATCAGCTGGACGATCATTGTCAGCACCCCGGCGCGACCGGCCCGGATGTCGTCCTCGGCGCGGAACATGTGCTCGCCGACGGGGCGGGAGCGGAAGAAGCCCAGCGACAGGCGCTGCATGTGTTCGTAGAAACTGATTTTCAGCGCCAGCGTCACCTTCATGTTCACGTAGACGGACATGACTTCGCGGATGATCTGGAACACCCAGCTCAGAAGCCACAGCCCGACCTGGATGCCGATGACCACCAAGAACAGGTACATCGCCCGCGTGAGGGGAAGCGTATCGTTCAGCACCACTTCGTCGGTCTGGTAGCGCACCAGGAAGGCGGAGACCTCGACCAGCGGCACGCTGACCGCGATGCACAGCAGCTGGAGAATGATCTTCCACTTGTACGGAAAGCAGAACGGAAAGAACCGCAGGAACAGCTTCAGGTCCGGCAGCTGAAGAGCGCTTTGGTCGCTCGTTAGGCGAGCGCCTGTCAGGTTCTCTGGGCGACGAAAAGCCATAGTTTCGCAATGAACGTGGAATCGAGGATCGTTCGACGGTTCGCAACGCCAAGCGCGCGGCTCTCAGAACTGGAATCCTCCACCCTCCCTTGTCCGAGAAACGCCGGGCCCCACTGGATGGAACCGCTGCGAATCGTTTCCCCTACGGAGTCGCGCCGCGGAGGTACGAATCTTCCGTGTTTTGTGAAAGGTCTTGCAAGCAAAAGCGAAACGGCGCACGCCGGAAATCGCGACCTGGCCACGAAGCGGCGGGAGGGGATGCTCCGCGGGTGGCTACGACGAAGGCCGCTCGGGCCCGCTCAGCGTCCCCCGCCGCTTCCGACGGGCGGGAGCGGCCGGCCGGCGGGGTTGTGGAACAGCGCGACCGTTCCCTCGGCGGAGCGCGTCCGGGGATCCCAGTGGACCATCTTCCGGCCTCGAAGGTCCTGGATCGGGGTTTCTCCGTAGGGCCAGCATCCTCCACGGTCCATGTAATAATACTCCCGGCCGGGATTGGCCGCCATGAACCTCCGGTTCCAGTCGTCACCCACGGAATCCAGGAACAGCGGCCCCTCCAAGTGGCGGGCGGTGTCCAGGAAGGCCCTCCCGTAGGACGGCATGTTGATGAAGACGACCGCCCGGGGGTCGGTGAACCGTGATCTCAGGAACGCCAGCCGTCTTTGCTCCGGCTGGTCGGCGGCATGGAAATACTCGATCCTCTCCAGCCCCGCCGCCGCCGATGCCAGGCACAGCCCGGCGGCGAGCCACGTCGCGGTCCGCCCCAGCGAGAGGGGGCGTCCAGCGGCCCGGGACATCCACCCTTCCACCCGATCCGCCGCGTTGAGGAAGCCGCCGGCAGCCAACAGGCTGTACGGGACAATCGACTCGTAGAGGTAGCGCGGCCCGATCATCAGGTCTTCGTAGAAATAGATGAAGTAGATCATGCACATCAACCCCCATTGGCCCAACAGAAATCCCTCTCGCCTGCCCAACCGCGCGAACAGAAGCGTCCACGCCAACGGGAGAAAAAGGCCGGGCGCGGCCACCGGAGCCCAATGTCGGTATTCGCTAAGGTTGGTCGCCGTCTGTTCCAGGCCTTTCAAGGGGGTATGCCGGTTGCCGGCGTGGAATCCCGGCTCTACCTGCGCGCCGCCCAGCCGCTCGTAGCCGGACAGAAGCGGATCGCCCGTCGTTCCCCGATTGTAGGTCATGAAAATCCCGACCCATGCCGCGAAGCCCAACGCTCCGGCGGCGAGGCAGCGCCCCGTCGGGCGACCGCGGCGGAGCCACGACCTGCCCCATACGGCGATCCCCGGCGCCCCGAAGGCGGCGGCCGTCAACGGACGGGTCGCCGCGGCCCCGCCCAGGGCGAAGCCGGCTGCGAACGACGCCGTCAAGCCGGCCCCCTCGAGGACTCGCACCCCCAGGTCCAGGCTCAGCGCAAGCCAGAACAGGGCGGAGACGTGATTCATGTAGCTGCCCGACATGATGGGCCACCACGGATTGGCGACGAAGAAGGCGGCGGCCAGGACCCCGGCGCGCGCCCCGTACAGCATCCGTCCGCAGTCCCAAACCAGCCACGCCGACAGGGCGCCCAGAATCGGCCCGACCAGCCACGGCGCGTGAACGAGCCACCCCAGAGCCAGCAAGACGCAATGGCCCGGGGGATACTGGCTGTACCAGCCGCCCTCGATGATGACGCCCGGCCCGGTGAAGAACAGAGGGTATTCCCAGGCAGGCCACTTCCAATGGCCCGAGGCCAGGATAAGCCCCTGAAAGAGCTGCGACACGGCGTCGCCGTACGCCGCTTGGCCGCGATAGACGTGCCACTGGATGGCCACGAGAGCCACGAACGCCGTGAACGTCCAAAACCACGGGCCTCGGCGCCGCGCGAGCCAAGCCGCGGCCCGCCGCGCACGCGCCCGATCCTCGGGACGGCGCAACAGGTATCGGACGGCGCCGAGCGCGGCTAAGGCGCAAAGACCCATCATCGCCGCCGCGCCCGCCTGAGAGCCGCGCACAGACGGCCAAGCGGCTTGAAAGGCCAGCGCCGCGAAAATCCAAGGGCCGATCCGAGGCGCCCAGGGGATCGCGCGCGCCGCCCAGCGGCGCGCCTTCGACGACCAGGCCGCCCCGGCGGCCGCGGCGAGGAGCGCCGCAAGAACGATGTCCCCGGCCCCGATGTCAAAGTGAAAGTCCAGGTAGCGGAACCACCGAATATCGAAGCCCGAGGAGAACACGTAAATCGCCCCGGTGGCCCCAGCCCATCCCAGAGCCGTGGCCAGCAAGACCCAGAACAGCGCCAATCGAAGCCGAACGCGCACGCGTGATCCAATTCCGATCCGGTCGTCTTCGCCGCCGAGAGAATATCAAGCCTGAATCGAGGGCTGGGTTGCAACCGTCTTCCGCGCCAAAAAGCCGCCGGAGTTGTGTTGCAGGCTTTTCAGCCTGCGCTTTGTCCGATGCCGAGTCCGCGGCTGCGCGGGCGGCACAGCCTGCGCCACGGAAAGCGCCCTCGCGGCCATGCGCAAGAGCTGCGCACCCGGGGATCGGCGCGTCGGGCAAGATTTGCGCAAGCCCGTACCGCAAGTCATGAAATTCCAAGTATCTTGAGAGTGGCGCCCATCTTGATCGCTTGGCTGGATCATCTGGCGTCGGGCCCGTGGAGCGTCCCGACGCCGCAACATATCTCCATCGAAAAGGAGCGAGCGAACATGAAGCGCATGAGCACCCGCACGACGTTGTGGACCATGGCGGCAACGGTTTTTCTGGTAGGGAGTCTGGCCCTCTGGGCGCAGGACCAACCGGCGTCGCAGGGCCAAGGCCCCTCGGGCCGGGGAGGTCAGCGCGGCCCCGCCGGATCTCGCCCGGGGGGGAATTTCAGTCCCGAGCAATTCGAGCAACGCATGCTGGACGGAATCCACCAGCAGCTCGGCGCCACGGATGAAGAGTGGAAAGCCATCGAACCCCTGCTCAAGGACGTCATGCAGAAGCAAAGCGAGGCGCGCATGGCGGACTTCGGCAGCATGTTCGGTCGGATGTTTGGACGCGGCGGCGACCGGGGCGGAGCCGGCGGTCCCGGTAGTCCCGGCGCTCCCGGCGGACGCGATCAGGGACAGCAGGGCGGCCAGGAAGCCCAGCGCGGCGGGCCCGGAGGGGATCGCGGACGGCCGCAGAGCCCCGAAGTAGACGCCTTGCGTCAGACTCTGGAGTCGACCACGGCCACGCCGGAGGAGATCAAGGCCAAGCTAGAGGCGTTGCGCAAGGCGCGCACGGCGAAGGAAGACGCCTTGAAGAAGTCGCGCAACGCCCTGCGCGAAGTGCTCACGGTCAAGCAGGAAGCCCAACTGGTGTTGATGGGCATCCTGGACTGAGACAGCGGCGCGGTTCCTGGGAGCGCCGGCGTCCTCGCCGGCATCTTCTTCCTTTCCATTTCTCCCGAAGAAGAGCCGGCGAGGACGCCGGCGCTGCCAGGGCAGGCCACTTGCCGCCCTTGGAGATGTGCCAATGCAAGACCTGCTGCAAACCATGATCGACACGAAACAACTCTCCGCGCCCGATGCGAAGGCCCTGGAGCTGGCCGCCGAGCGCGGAGAGGTTTCGTCGGCGGAGACGGAAGTCGACGTGTTGCGCTGGCTGGCCGAGGAGTACGAGATTCCGTTCACGGACCTCGTCGACGTCAAGCCCGACGCGGCGCTCCTTTCGCGCTTTCCCATCCGCCGCGAGATGAAGAAGCGCCTGGGCGTCGGGGCCGACACGATGGATTCCATCGAGGAAACGAAGGGACTGGAAGTCATCGACGAGCGCGACGAAAGCGACGTGGATCTGGAGGGCGCCCAGGACGCCTCGATTATCCGGTTCGTCAACCAGATCCTGGCCGACGCCATCGCCATGCGCGCCACCGACATCCATCTCGAGCCGTTTGAAGACGAATTGCAGATTCGCTACCGGATCGACGGCATCCTGCACGCCGTGCCCGTGCCGCAACAAGTCAAGCGGTTTCAGTCGGCCATCGTGTCGCGCGTGAAAATCCTCAGCAATCTCGACATCGCCGAAAAGCGCCTGCCCCAGGACGGGCGCATCAAAGTCCGTCATGAAGGAAGCGAGATCGACGTGCGCGTCTCGGTGATCCCGATGCTCCACGGCGAAGCGGTCGTGCTGCGCCTGTTGCACCAGGATACGGCGTTGCGCGGCCTGACGGAACTGAAGATGGGCGAGCGGGAGAACCGAATCCTGCGCGCCGTCCTCGGCCTGCCGCACGGCATCATGCTGGTGACCGGGCCGACGGGAAGCGGCAAGACCACCACGCTGTACGCGGCGCTGTCCGAGATCAACGACATGGAGCGCAAGATCATCACCATCGAAGACCCGATCGAGTATCATTTGAAAGGCGTCAACCAGATCCAGGTGTCGGAGAAGTCGGGGCTGACCTTCGCCCGCGGCCTGCGGTCGATCCTGCGTCACGACCCCGACGTCCTGCTGATCGGCGAAATCCGCGACGGGGAAACCGCCCAGATCGCGGTGCAAGCGTCGCTGACCGGCCACCTGGTCTTTTCCACCTTGCATACGAACGACGCCCCCGGCTCGTTGACCCGCCTGGCGGACATGGGCGTAGAGCCGTATCTGATCGCCTCGTCGCTGGAGGCGGCGTTGGCGCAGCGGCTGACGCGCACCATCTGCCCTTACTGCAAGCGGCCCGACACCTCCGCGCCGGCCCAGGCGTATCACCGGGAATTGTCTAATGGAAACGGGCGGACCCTGTATTGCGGCGCGGGATGCGAGGCCTGCCGGACGACCGGCTTTTTGGGGCGGCGGGGTGTCTTTGAGTTGATGGCGATCAGCGAAGAGATTCGCGAGTTGCTCCTGGCGTCGGCTTCGACGGGGCCGATCCGCGAGACGGCCCGGCGCCAGGGCATGCGCACGTTGCGCGAGGACGGATGGCGCCTGGTCGGCGAAGGCGCCACCACGGTCGCCGAGGTCCTTCGCGTCACCAAGGACGAGAGCCTCAATGGCGTCAATGGCGAGCCGGCGATCGCCTGAAAGGAGGATGACGATGCCCGAGTTCTCTTATCGCGCGGTAGGGGACGATTGGTCGATCCACAAAGGGAACGTGCAGGCCAGTTGCCGGCAAAGCGCGGTGATGCGCGTCGAGAAATTGGGGCTGCATCCCCTGGATCTCGGTCCATCGAAGAACGACAAGTCGCGGAAGACGGCCGGCGCCGCACGCGCTTCGCTATGGAAACGAATCGTTGCCCGCGTGGCCAAACGGCGGAACTGAATCATGGCGACCTTCGCCTACCGAGCATTGAGGGCGGACCAGAGCGTCTGCGAGGGGGCGCTGGAAGCGGCCAGCCGCCAGGAGGCCATCCATGCGCTCGATCGGCTGGGGCTTTCGCCGGTGCACCTGGGCGAACGCCAGGCGGAGAAGAGCCATCATTGGCTTCCCACGCTGCGCCTGGAGCGGCGCAAGGTGTCGCATTCGGCATTGGAGAATTTCACCCGCGAACTGTCCAGTTTGCTGACCGCCGGCATTCCCCTGGCCCGCGCCTTGCAGATCGTCTCGCGCGAGGCCGCCTCGCATGCCGCGGCCCGGCAATGGAAGGAGATCCACGACCGGGTGATCGACGGCGTGTCGCTGGCCGACGCGATGGCCCTGGCCCCGGCGACTTTCCCGCGGGTCTACGTGGCCATGGTGCGTTCGGGCGAGGCCGGCGGGTTTCTCGACGTGGCCCTGTCGCAAATCGCCGAGTTTCAAAGGCGGGAACGGGACCTAAAGTCGCGGGCCTTGTCGGCGCTGATCTACCCGATGGTGCTGGCGGGCCTGGCCGTCGCTGTTTTGACCTTTCTGATGGCGTTCTTCATCCCGCGCTTTCAGAGCATTTTCGCCGACTTCGGCGCGGCCCTGCCCGTCCTGACCCGCGCCATTGTGGGCGCCAGCAAGCTGGTTACGCAGTATGGCGCCTACGCGGCCATCGCCATCGCCATCGCCGTCTATGCCGCGCGGGCGTGGCTGGTTTCCGACCGGGGCCGCCGCGAGTTTGAGCGGCTGATCTTGCGCCTGCCGGTCATCGGGCCGCAGGTCGCCCGGTTCGCCATGGCGCGCTTCACGCGAATGCTCGGCGCCCTGACGAAAGCGGGCGTTTCGCTGATCAGCGCCCTGCGGGTGGCGCGCGCCTCGCTCGGCAATCAGACGCTGGTCGACGCCGTCGACGTCGCCATCGACCAGGTCAAGCAGGGCGTGAGCCTGGCCGACAGCCTGGCCGGGTACCCGCGGCTCTTCCCCGGCTCGGTGCTGGAGATGATCGCGGTGGCCGAGGAGACCGGACGGCTGGACGAGGAACTGACGCGCCTGGCCGAGGTCGCCGAGAGCGATCTGGATCGGCAGCTGCGCATGGCGGTGGCCCTGGCCGAGCCGGCGCTGCTGTTTGTCATGGCGGGGATCATCGGAACGGTGGTGGTGGGGATGCTTCTGCCCATCTTCACCTTGCAGGATTACATCAAATGAAGGCGAGAAGGGTGAGAAGAGTGCGAAAGGTGGGAAGAGTGAGATGGGTGAGAAGGGTGAGAAGAGGGGGAAGGGTCTGACTTGTCCAGTAGGTCCATCTCGTCCATCCCGTCCACTTCGTCCATTCCCTCCCCCAAGTCACCCAACGCGAGTTCAAGATCGGAGGTTTTGAGATGCGGGCCATTGTAGGGAAAACGTCGAGCCGTTGGGCGGCCGGGCCCGGGCGTCGCTCCCGGGCAAGCGGCTTCACTCTGGTGGAACTGCTGCTGGTGCTGGTGATCCTCACCACGCTGGCGGCGATCGTCGTGCCCAAGTTCACCAATCGGTCCCAACAGGCCAAGGTTTCCGCCGCGCAGACCCAGATCTCCAACCTGGAAGTGGCCCTCGACGCCTTTGAGGTCGACAACGGCTATTACCCCCAGGGCGGCGACGGGTTAAAGGCGCTGATGGAGCAGCCCAGCGACGCGTCGAACTGGCGCGGCCCGTACCTGAAACGCTCGGTGGACGAAGACCCCTGGGGCCACCCGTACATCTATGACTATCCCGGCAAGGAGAACCCG
>JAPLSS010000323.1 GCA_026398515.1 Candidatus Sumerlaeota bacterium
GCCGGCGCTCGAGCCACAGCCCCCCTGAAGTCATGGCGACGGAGAACGCCGCCAGTTCGGTCCAGCGAACCCAAGGCGCCGTCTTCTGGGAAACATAGATCGCCGCGAAGACCGCGAAGATCACTGCCAACAGCGCGCCCAGCCGCGAGGCCCACCATGTGCCCAATTGCACTTCAAGGGTTTCCTCGCCGCCTGGGGGCCAGAGGTTGATCTTCCGCAGGAAGGCCTTCCAGTCGAAGGTGGGCGCGGCCGGCGTGGCAGGTGGACGGGGTGGACTGAGGGGACGGAGCGGGCGGGGTGGAACGTCCGGCGCGGGCGCGGGTTTGGGGAGATCGGGGGGCGTTTCCTGAGTGGCGGTCTGGAATGGCTGGGCCGCGGCCGCCTCGCGATCGGCGGGCGGCTCGGCGGGAGCGCTCGCGTTCAGCCACGCCGGAAGTTCGCGCGACCGGATCGGCGATTCGGCTGGCGTTGGGGATGGAGCGGGCGGCGGCGCAACAGTTGAGGCGGGCTTCTTCGGGGTCGTTGGCTGCACCCAGAGACGCGCCCGCTCCAACTGCCCCATCCGTTCCAGGATCTTCTCCACCTTGGCTTCGACCGCTTCGAGTCTCTTGAGCAACGGTTCATTCGCCGATGGATCGCTCATGGCGCCCTCCGGGAGTTGGGGGTTCAGCCGTGCCTTCTCAGGTCCGACTCATCCGATCCGTGTGACCTGTCCGACGGTCTGACTTGTCCGACGGATTTGAAAGCCTTCCCTGCGCTGGGAAAGCCTCAATCAGCCTTCAGCGCCTCGACCGCGGATTGAACTTGTGCGGCGGTCGAGCGAGGCGGTAGAGGCGGTCCGAAAATGATCGTCAGGGGATAGGGAAACTTGCGCGGGCGTTTCCAGAACAGCGTTCCGCCCTCGTAGGAGAAGATGCTGCCCCATAGCCCGTCAATGCAAACCGGAATGATCGGGATCGGAGAGTCTTCCGGCAGCCGGCGCATGATCATCTCGAAGCCGCGGCGGAAGGGCTGAATCCGCCCGTCGCGCGTGCATCCCCCCTCGGGAAAAATCATGACCAGCTTGCCGTCCCGGAGGACCTGCGCGATCTCCTCGAGCGAACGGCGGAGCAGATGCGGCGGATCGTCTTCGGAAATCGGGATGGCGCGGATGCCGCGAAAGAAGAAGCCGAAGAACGGGTGGTTGAAGTACTCCCGAACCATGACGAACCGCACCAGGCGGGGCGTGCGCGCGCCCACGATCGGCCCGTCGGCCCACGACTGGTGGTTGCTCACCAGAAGCGCTCCGCTCTTCCTCGGCAGGTTCACGAGTCCGGCGACGCGGACGCGGTAGAATATCCGAACGACGAGCCACAGAAGCGCGCAAAGGAGCGGGACCGCGGCGACGCGCGCCAGGGCCGCGACCGCGACCGCTGCGACCACGACATAGAGAGAAATCCGCAGCCCATCGCTCATTTTCGCCGGCCCGCCCGTTCTTCGATTCGGCGCCTAACTACGCCTCGGAATCGGAATAGGCAACAGTTGTGCCACGGTTTCCGATGCGAGAAACCGGGCAAACCAGCGCAATTCCGCTCGATTTCGGAACCCCGGTTTCACACCGCGCGCGAGCGACGGTTCGCGGTTGCGGTTCTCCGCGTCTTGGCGTCTCGGCGGCAAACCTCCGCCGCGGAGACGCAGAGTCGCAGAAGCATTGCCCGGCGGTTCTCCGCATCTTGGCGTCTTTGCGTCTCTGCGTCATGTTGTCAGCAAACCTCCGCCGCGGAGGCGCAGAGCCGCAAAGCAAGCCGCGGCCCCCGATCGAATCGCGATTGCGCTGCGAACGGGCAAACCGTAGAACCGCTCTCATCTTCCGTGTCCCCGGCCACTCCTTCTCCGGCGACAAGGTTCTCTCATGCCCCTGTTCTTCGTTCGATTTCTTCGCTCCTCCGCCGAAGCGCGGATCGCCCTCAACTACTTCATGCTCTTCGCCGTGTTCGGCATCTACACGCCGTATCTTCAGGTCTTGCTGAAGAATCAGGGGTTCGACGAGCGGCAGATCGGCTTCATCCAGAGCGCCATTGATTTCGCCGGCCTGTTCGCCCCGTTCCTGTGGGGATGGCTCTCCGACCACAGCCATCACCGCCGGGCTTTGCTGGCCACGACCATCATCGGCGCAGGGTTTTGCTTTACGGGCTTCGGCTGGATTGACGGCTTTACTCTCGCCATCGCCAACGCCCTCGCCCTGGGCGTTTTCTATCGGTCCGTCATCCCGCTGACCGACGGCCTGGTGCTTCGCTATCTCGCGGAGCAGGGCGGCGACTACGGGCGGCCGCGCTCGGCGGGCTCGTTCGCCTTCATCGGCATCAACCTGCTGCTCGAGGCGCTGGGCGTCTCCGGCGCGGCGGGCCGCGAGTTGGTGCTCGGCGGGATGCTGGCGACCACCGCGCTGCACGCGATCTCGGTTCGCCTTCTGCCGCTGACGGCGCGCGAGCGGGCCGAACGCGCAGAAGGCGTCCGCCTCCGCAAGCGCATCGATTGGTCGGTCCTCCTGGGGGGGCCGTTCGTCATTTTCCTTGTGGCGGCCTTCCCCGGACGTGTCGGCATCATGGGGTACTACAGTTTCTTCTCGCTGTATCTCAAGGAGGTGTTCCACCAGGACAAGATCGGCTATCTCTGGGTCCTTGGGCCGCTTTCCGAGATTCCCATCATCTTCCTGTCGAGCCGGATCATCCGCCGCATCGGCGCCCGCAACCTGTTCGCCCTGGGGGTCGGCGGCGCCGTGGTTCGCCTGCTCGGGTATGCCCTGGCGCCGTCGATCTGGTTTGTGATTCCCCTGCAATTCCTCCACTGCCTGACCTTCGGCGCCTTCCACACTTCCGCGATGGCGATCATCCAGAGGCTCGTCCCGTCCGACATGAAGCAGACCGCGATGACCGTCTTCCACATCTTCTCCATCGTCGCCGCCTCGGTGGTCGGCAGCGCGCTGGGCGGCGTGCTGATCCACGCCTACGGATTCCGGACGATGTACTTGGTGTACAGCGGTCTGACTCTCGCCTCGCTTTGCGCGGTGTTGTCGCTGGTCAGGGAGCCGGCCGAGCGGGGTTGATTGGAGGCGCCGCCTACCCTCTGGCACTCTCTGCCGGCAACGCCGCGGGAAAGCGCAGGGTGAACGTGGAGCCGCGGCCGGGTTCGCTGACGGCGGCGATGTCGCCGCCGAGCAGCCGGGCCAAACTCCGGCTGATGGCCAATCCCAGCCCGGTGCCGCCGTATTTGCGCGTGGTTGAATCGTCGGCCTGGCGAAACGCCTCGAACACATGCGCCAGTTGCTCCGGCGTCATGCCGATGCCCTCGTCGTCCACGGCGATGGCGATCATCGGCCCCGGCGCGTTCGCCGCCGCCGCCTCGTCGCGCGGTTCGATCCCCACGCGAAGGCGCACCTGTCCCTGTTCGCAGAACTTGGCGGCGTTGCCGAGGAGATTCAGCAGGATCTGGCGCACCTTGCCCCGGTCGGTGCGCAGGCAGGCCAGCTCGTCCCCGGAATACGCGACGGACAGGCGGTTTCCGTTGGCGCGCATCTGCGGCTGAACGGAGTGGGCCGCTTCCTCGATCAGGGGGCGCAACGGGAACTCCTCGGGGAACGCCTGCATTTCGCCGGCTTCGAGCCGGGATTCATCCAACACGTCGTTGACCAGCGCCAGGAGGCGCTCGGCGCTTTCGAGGATGCGCCGCAGATTCTGAGATTGCTTCTCGGGGATCTGACTGCCGACGTGGCGCAGCACCAGGCGCGAGAACCCGATGATCGAGTTCAGCGGGGTGCGCAGCTCATGCGACATACTGGCGAGGAACCTCGACTTGGCCCGCCACGATTCCAGCGCGCGATCGCGCGCATCGATCAGCTCTCGGTTGACGGCTTCCAACTCCTTCTGATGCCGCCGCAGGGCTTCTTCCATGTGTTTGCGCGCGGTGATGTCGCGCACGTTCGCCAGGAACGTGCCGTCGCGCAACGCGGCCAGGTGGGTCTCAATCATGAATGTCGAGCCGTCCTTGCGCCGCACCTGGCGTTCGCTCAGGAACGGCCCTTGCTCTCGCGCTCGTTGAAGCTGAAGGGGCATCCGCTCCAAATCTTCGGGTACGATGAGGCTTTTGACATTTAATTGCAGGAACTCCTCTTCGGAATAGCCGCTCATCTCACAACTCTTGGAATTGACGGCCAGGATACGCCCCGTGGGACTGATGACGCAGACGCCGTCGGCGCTCTGATCGATGAGTTCGCGATACATGCGGGCGCTTGACTGAAGCGCGTCGGCGGCGCGCGCGTGTTCGGCGACCTCCCGCGCGAGTTGAGCGTTGGCGCGGGACAGTTCGGCCACGTTCTCTTCCCAGGACTGGGCTTGTTCGGTGATGTCCTCCACGACGCCTTCGTAGCCGACGATGGCGCCGCGCTCGTCCCGAAGCGCGCGCGCGAATTCCCGGACGTGGATCTTCGTTCCATCGCGCTTGAGCCAAACGGCCGCCGTCCCGCGCGCCACGCCATGTTTCTCCATGCGCGCGCGGAAGCGGCGCCGCTCGCGCGCCGTGGGGAATCCCTCCATCTCCAGGTTCCGCTGGGCGAGTTCCTCGAAGCTGTCGAAGCCCAGCATACGGACCAGTTCGGCGTTGGCGTACAGAATCCGGCCCTCCGGCGTGGTGCGGTAGACCCCGATGGGGAAATCGCCGAGAACGGCCTCAAGAGACGGAATCTTCGGCCCGGCGCCGCGCCGCGCCGGCGCCGGGCGGGATTGCGGCGCGCCGGTCCTGGGCGCTTGGCGGGTCTTCTTCGATGAGGATGCCATGGTCCCTCGCCCCGTGGCGCTGAATCCTGATCAAGGGAAAACGGAAGGCTTGGCCGCCTCCTTCCTCCACTATGCCAAAAACCGCCCTCGCTGTTCCAGTCAGGAAATTCACCGGAGTATGGAGTCCCGCCTAGGCGGGACTCCATACTCCCCATTTTCGTTCGTCTCCAGGGGACGCAAAGCCCCCGAGCCGCCGTCACGGAATCGGCGCCACGAACATTCGCATCGCCCCGTAGCGTTGGATGAACAGCGCCCGTTGCGCCGCGGCGTCGAGAAGCGACGCGATCTCGCGCAGTTCGCCCGCAGCGGCCTGCTCGCGCGCGTACGGCGCGTGCCATTCGGGGTGTAGGGCAAACGCCTCGAAGCGCTGCCGTTCGTCGGATATGCAAGCGATCTGCCGGTAGAGCGGCTCGGCGGTGACTTCCTTTGTGGCATGCGTGGCGATTAGGCGGCCGAGTTCCCATTCGTTGACCAGCAGATGGGTGAAGCCGGCTTCGCGCAAACGCCCGGCGAGGCTTTGCCCCGGACGGCGGTCGCGCAGGAATCCGAGGATCGGGCTCTTGTCGAATACCGTGTTCGTCAGACAAGGCCGCTCGACCAGGTAGGCGCGGGCGTCGTAAAGGCACAGGATGCGCGCGTCGGCGGGCGTCTGCCCGTTCGCGCACTCGAACATCCCGGCCGTCGGCGCGCCGAGCATTTTGCTCAGGTAGCCCTCCCGCGACAGGGCGCGCGCCGCATAGTCGATGTTGCCGCAGCCCGCCATGTTCTGCGCGGCCTGCCACAGCGGCGCGAGCGCGGCCAGGGCCAGCAGCGCCCCCGCCCAATGGCGCGCCGGCGATTGCGCGGGAAAGAGCTGGCCGACCCCGGCGAACGTGGCCGCGATCCCCAAGGCGATGACCGGCGAAGCGAAGCGGTCGGGCGCGCCCGTCAGCAGCGAATAGGCCGCGACGCCGCCGAGCGCCACGAGGGCCAGCCGGCGCAACGCTCCGTTCCCCACGGCCAGGGCCGCCAGCGCGCCCGCCGCCCACAGCCATCCGACGCGATCCACCGCGCGCCCCAGAGCGAACGAATACGCCCCGGTCCAGGGAGACGACCATCCGTGCATGCCGAGCCAGAAGCGCTCGGTCGCCAGGCGCCAAGGATCGGCGCCGAACCACGCGTTGAGAAACGGCGCGGCGGGATTGCCGAGCGCGCCCCAGTCGCGCACGGGCCACGGAAGAAAGGCGATGGCCGCCGCCAGAAGAAACGCCGCGCAACCCGCCATGCGCCAGCCGGGCGCGAAGCGGCGCCTCGGCGGATTCGGCGCGGCGGCGACGAGGAACACGAGCGCGGGGACCAGGAACACGCCGGCGGCCGTCGTCTTGGCGCCCAGGGCGAACCCCGCCAGCGCCCCGGCCAGAGCAAATCCCCGGAGCGAGCGGCGCTCCGCCGCCTCCAGCGCGCACAGCGCGGAGGACGCGGCCCACAGCGCCACGCCCATGTCGGCGAAAGCGTCGACGTAGATCCGCACGCTGGTGGGGTGAACGGCAAAGTGAGCGGCGGCCAGCAACGCCAGCGAACTCGACGCGCCCAACCGCACGGCCAGCGCGCCGATGGCCAGGCAGGTCAGGACGAGAAGTCCAAAGTTGAGCAGCTTGGGCGCGGCATCGGAGGCGCGCTGGAGAAGCAGGCCCCAGCCATAGAGGGTTTCGACACCGGCGGGCAGTTGCGAATAGAAGTTGAAGGGCAAGACGCCGATCCGGCCCGTGCGCGTCCATTCGCGCGCGACCGGCAGGTGGTATTCGAGGACGTCATAGCTCGCCGGCGGCGTCAACGCGGCGAGAAACGCCATAGCCAGCCCCGCCGCCAACAGCAGAATCGCGACGACCTTCAGCGGCCCGGCGTGGAGCCTTTCGCCTTCCTCGCGCGCCGCGCCCCTCGCGCGAAGCGCCCCACGAACGCGCCAGGCCGCGGCGGCCATCCCAATCGCCAGAAGCGCCAGCGCCGTCGCCGGTCGAAACAGGCCCGCCTGTCCCGCCACGGAGAGAACCCAACCGCACGCGCCCAATCCAAGAGAAGAGGAGAGAATCACGGATTCCGATGCTGCCGCGGGAGAGAAGCCGAGGACTTGCGCCATGAGCGCCCCCAGGCCCCATGCCGCGACGAAAAGGGCGAGAGTTAGGACCACGGGCGGGCCGAAGATGAGAAGCGAGTCGGCGTCGTTCCGCGCCAGATCCCACGCCGTCGTTGCCAGGATGACGGCGAACAGCGCGGCGCCGACGGCGAAAGCCACGCCCGATCGAGGGAAGTGCGATGGCGGTTCGAGAGACACGAATCACCTACTCGTCTCGGAAGAAGGCCATGGGGCCTGTCGGACGGGCCCGGGCCGGCACACGAGAGCGAGAATCCTTGAAGGCCACAGGAAAGGCTTGGAACCAGGCGCTCCCAGGAACCGCGCCTTCCCCGCCTTTGCCATTGCCTTGAGGAACTCCCGCCCTGGGGCGCTAGTCGGACTCGTCGGACAGGTTGGCGCGGGCGAGGGATTCACTCCACCTGCTCCACCGACGGGCGGCCGGCCTGGAGGAACTCCGGATACTTCTGCGCAATCTCCAGGAGCGCGGCCCGCGTCTCCGCCACCGCCTCCTGGTTGTCGGCGTGCACGGCCACGTCCAGCCGGAACAGCCCCTGGCGAAGCGCCGCCCCGTCTTCCTCCGTGATGAGTTCGCCGCTCGATTCCATGAAGGCGGCAATGGCGCGCTGGGTGGCCAGGGCGGCTTGCCGGCGGCCGACCCGACGCAGAAACTCGCGGTCTTGCTCGGCCTGCGCCTCGGCTTCCGCGGCGAGGCGCTCGGCCTCCTGCTCGCCGGCGGGCCGGTAGGATTCGACAATCATTTCCTTCTGCGCGCCGCTCGTCAGGTCGGTGGCCGACACGCTGAGGATGCCATTGGCGTCGATGGCGAAACTCACCTCAATCTCGGGGACCTCGGCCGGGGACGGCGCGACGCCGGACAGCCGCAGATGCGCCAGCGAGCGGTTCTCCGCCGCGGCCGAGCGCTCGCCCTGGAGCGCGTGGACGTCGACGTTTTCCTGGTTGTCGCGCGTCGTGGTGAACCGGCGCTTGACGGCGGTCGGAATGGAGCTGTTGCGCGGAATGAGGACGCGGAACACTCCGCCCTCGACTTCGATCCCCAGCGACAGCGGGGTGACATCGAGCAAGAGCACCTCTTCGATTTCGCCCGACAGGACGGCGGCCTGGATCGCCGCGCCCAGCGCCACCGCCTCGTCGGGGTTGACCGATTTGTTCGGCTCCAACCCGAAAAACTCTCGAACGATTTGCTGCACGGCGGGAATGCGGGTCGAGCCCCCCACGAGGATCACCGAGTGAATGTCCGCCCGGCGCAGTCCGCCATCGCTCAACGCCCGCGCGCACGGCTCTTTCAGCCGATCGAGAACCGGCCGCACCAACGCTTCGAACTCCGGCCGTTGGATCTCGCGGCTGAAGTGATGGGGGCCGCGGGGGCCGGCGACGATGAACGGCAGGGAAACCACGGTGGAGGCCAGAGACGACAATTCGCACTTGGCCTGCTCGGCGGCCTCGCGGATGCGCTGCCGGGCGCCCACGTCGACGCCGGGATCCACGCCGGTCTCTTTGAGAATCCAGCCGGCGATGGCCTCGCTCAGCAGTTCGTCGATGTTGTCCCCGCCCAGCTCCGTGTCGCCGTTGGTCGAGCGCACTTCAAAGACGTCTTCATCCAATTCCAGGATGGAGATGTCGAAGGTGCCGCCGCCGAAATCGAAGACGGCGACGCGTTCGGCCTTCTGCTTGCGCAGGCCGTAGGCCAAGGCGGCCGCTGTCGGCTCGTTGATGATGCGCAGGACCTCGATGCCCGCCTGTTCGGCGGCGTGTTTGGTGGCCTGGCGCTGGGAATCGTTGAAATGCGCGGGGACGGTGACGACGGCTTGCGCCGATTCCTCGCCCAGGAAATCGGCGGCCGTCGCCCGCATCTTGCGCAGAATGTCGCAGGAGACCTTTTC
Source organism: Candidatus Sumerlaeota bacterium (assembly GCA_026398515.1). Classification (GTDB taxonomy): domain Bacteria; phylum Sumerlaeota; class Sumerlaeia; order JAPLSS01; family JAPLSS01; genus JAPLSS01. The sequence continues at coordinate 8,826 of JAPLSS010000323.1, forward strand.
GGGGCTCAGTTCGCCGTTGTCGATCAGGATGCGGATTTCGTCGTCGGCGGAGGGACGCGTGGGGTACGGCAGCTTCGCCAGATTGTCCTTGGCTTCGCTGTAACGGCGCCCCATGAGCCGCTTGACCGAGCGGACCGTGCGGTCCGGCCGCAGGAGGAGTTGGCGTTTGGCCAGCTCGCCCACGAGGGGGGTGTCGAGGGTTTCGTAGAAGACGACCGAGGGAGTGGTCTTGGCTCCCTCGGAATTCGCGATCACTTCGGCCTGGCCCGCGCGTAGATACGCAACGACCGAATTGGTGGTGCCCAGATCGATGCCGATCATGCGGAGAAGGCTCCCTCGTTCTAAATCGGGCCACGCCCGGCGCGCCCAGGCTTCGGCGCTCTCACGCCTCAGGCTCGGCAGTGTTTATAGGCAACGCGCTTCGGCTTGTCCACCCCAAGAGCGAAGGCGGCTGAGTAGCGCCGGCGCCGCTCAAACCCGCATGCCATGCCGATAGACTTCCTCCAATTCCCATGCCCCGTTCCAGATCAACACGTCGGCGTCGGCGCCGGGCTGCAACGACCCCTTGCGCGGAAACAGGCCGGCCAGGCGCGCCGGCGTGGCCGTCAGCGCCGGCAGAGCTTCGTCCGCGCGCAGGCCGGCGCGGCCCAGGGCCACC
>JAPLSS010000636.1 GCA_026398515.1 Candidatus Sumerlaeota bacterium
ACGAGTTCTACAAGACTTACGAAGGCGGGCGATATCTCAACTATGGCCAGTCGCAGGCCAACGAGATCGTGTCGAAAGGCCTGGCGGTCTTCGCCATCTCCAAAGGCGACCCGAGGCGGGCCGTTTTCACCGCGGTCAACTTCGGCCGCGACACCGACTGCCTGGCGGCGGTCGCGGGCGGCTTGGCTGGAGCCTTGTGCGGAACGGAGGCGATTCCGGCGGAGTGGATCGAGCAGGTCGACGAAGCGACCCGTTGTGATCCATATACGAACAACCGCCGCACGATCCAGGATACAGCGGAGGCCTTGTTCGCCGCCTACATGGCCCGACGCCGGCGGATGGCGGAACAACTGGCGACCATGGATGCGCCAGGGCATCTCGCTTGAACCGTTGGCCTCTCCGTTCGCGACAGTCCCTATCGACGCGCCATCGCCTGCGGGCCGGATTACAGGTTTGGACGGCTGGCCAGGATGGCAGCGCCCAGCGCGCCGGTCATCTGCGGGTGGGGCGAGGCCAGAACGGGCCGCTCGAGGACGGCCCGAAGCGCGTCGAGCATGCCGGGCACGAGGGCCACGCCGCCGGTGAAAAGCGCCGGCTCATCGAGCCGCCGGCCGGCCATCGCGCTTACGCGGGAGGCGATGGAGGCTTGAACGCCGGCGGCGATGTCGGCGGGCGCGGCGCCTTGGGCCAGCAGGCCGATGATCTCCGTCTCGGCGAAGACGACGCACATGCTGCTGATGGCCGAGGGCGCCCGGCTGCGCCGCGCCATTCGCCCCAGCTCGTTCAAATCCACGCCCAGCCGCGCCGCCACCACTTCCAGAAAGCGCCCCGTCCCGGCGGCGCAGCGGTCGTTCATGGCGAAGTCCTGCACCAGGCCGTGTCCGTTCAGGCGGATGAGTTTGCTGTCCTGGCCCCCGATCTCGATGATCGTCCGCGCGTCCGGCGCCACGTGGCGGACGCCCACGGCATGGCAGGTGATTTCCGTGATGGTGGCGTCGGCAAAACTGAGCAGGTTTCGGCCATACCCGGTCGCCACGACGCGGCCAATCGCCGGCCGCTCCAGGCCATTGTCCGCCAGCAAGCGTTCAAACAAGCTCCTGGCCAGGCTCTCTTGTTCGACGCCCTGGTCGCACAAGGCCGACGCGATCCACTCGCCGCGCTCCCCGTCGAAGAGGGCGACTTTGATGGTTCGCGATCCGGCGTCGATGCCTGCGAAAATCATGGCTCTTGCCCCGGGTTCGGAGTGCGACCTTTAGGTCGTATAAGCCTTATAGGACCCATCGCGTGCGAATCGTCGGCTCCAGCGCGTCGCACACCGAAGGAATCTCAATCTCCACCGCGGGAATTCCAATGGGTTCCCGCGCCATGTCAAGAAGCATCGCGCCTTCGGTCGCGCAATGACTGGCCCCGGGGATGCGCGAAACCACCAGCGCTTCGGCCCGCGATGCCGCGATCTCCACGCGGAGCCGCCAGGCGCGGTCGGAGGTCGAGCCGACCATCGGGTCCGCCAGCGCCGTGCGGGCCAGCGCCTTCATCGGCGGCTCGAATTCCGGGATCGGCGTCAGCGCGTGGCAGAACATGAAGTCCGTGCCGCACAGCCGTCCTCCGCAATCCTCCAGCAGATTCATGACGCGCAAATCGGACACGGGGTTCACCCAAAACACGCGCGCCGCGCCGGCCGGCGCCACGCCAAGGCGGCTCTTCGCCCGGCGCCGAACTTCGGCCAACAGCACGTCGAGGACCCGCCCGCACTCCGCGCGATCCGAGCAAAAATGGATCGCCAGCATCTC
>JAPLSS010000822.1 GCA_026398515.1 Candidatus Sumerlaeota bacterium
CGAATTACCCGGCACCGAACGCCATTCCCCACCCGGCGTAACGCCCGCCTCGTCCTTTCAATGCAAGTTCTGAGCTCGCCCCGAGTCTTGGGCTGAAAATCCAGTCCCCCCGCGTCCAATGCCTGTAGTTCCTCATCCCGAAACCGGCACAGCCGAATACAACACGTAGAATTATCGGCATCCCGCCAGAACGTGCAAGGGAATTGTTTTTGGGGACGGTCTACCGATTCTCCTCGAAGGGCGAGTTAAGGGGAAGCCGCTTGCCGTCGGCGTCTTCCCTACCGGTCTTCTTGAGGAGCGCGGGGGGTCTTCAGTTCATTCCAAATCGCGTCCATCTCGTCCAGCGTCATGTCGCCGAGGCGGCGGCCTTGCCGGCGGACGCGGGCTTCGAGGGCGCGGAAGCGGGCGTCGAATTTGGCGGCGGCGGAATGAAGCAACTCTTCGGCGTTGAGGCCCTTGAGGCGCGCGAAATTGACGACGGAGAAGAGAAGATCGCCGATCTCTTCGGCCTGGCGCTCGGAGTCGCTCGACTCCATCGCGCGGCGCAGTTCGCCGGCCTCTTCTTCGATCTTGGGGAAGGCTTCCTCGGCCGAGGGCCAGTCGAACCCCACGCGCGCGGCCTTCTCCTGCATGCGCTGCGAGCGGTGCAGGGCGGGAAGGCTCTTGGGAATGCCGTCGAGGAGGGAGGAGGGCGCCGACGAGTCCGGCTTCTCTTCCGTTTTCAGTTTCTCCCAATTGACGAGGACTTCGCCGGAGTCGGCGACCGTGACTTCGCCGAAGACGTGGGGATGGCGGTGGATGAGCTTCTCGCAGATGGCGTTCATCACGTCGTCGATGGTGAAGCGGCCTTCTTCGGCGGCGATTTGCGCGTGGAAGACCACCTGCAACGCCACGTCGCCCAGCTCCAGGCGCAACTCGCGGTCGTCTTCGCGGTCGATGGCGTCGCAGGCTTCGTGCGCTTCCTCGATCATGTACTGCCGAAGGGTTTGGTGGGTCTGCTCGCGGTCCCACGGGCACCCGCCCGGCGCGCGCAAGCGGGCCATGATGGCGACAAGGCGGCGGAAGGGGTCGGGCGAGTCGAGAGAGTCTGGATGGGAAGCCATAAGGTTCTTTCGTGCTCGTGCTCGTGCTCGTAATCGGTCGTTGTCGTTTCAACAAGACAACCGAGCACGATTACGAGCACGAGCACGAGCACGAAAAAGGCTTTGAAGCGGCGCGCGGGCTCGCCTACGCCACGAAGTAGCCGTTGTTCTCGCGCCGGATGGTCTTCTCGCGCCCCGGGCCGACGGAGACCGTCTTGATCCCCACGCCAAGCAGCCGCTCCAGGCGCTCGACGTATTGCCGGGCGCGCGGCGGCAGGTCCTAGTAGCGGGTCGCGTCGCAAATGGTCGTCTTCCAACCTGGGAAGGTTTCGTAAATCGGCTTGAGTTCTTCGCCGCGCTCGACGCCGAAGGGCAGCAGGTCGACCTTCTTGCCGCGGTATTCGTAGGCGACGCAGACCTGGATCTCGTCAAGCCGGTCGAGATTGTCCAAATTGGTTAGCGCGATTTCGCTCGCGTCGGCCACCTGGATCGAGCGGTGCGCCGCGGGGGCGTCGAACCAGCCGCAGCGGCGCGGGCGGCCGGTGGTGGCCCCGAATTCATTCGCCCATTTGCGGAAGACGTCGCCGAACGCCGGCTCGAATTCCGTCGGCAGCGGCCCGGAGCCCACGCGCGTCGAGTACGCCTTGATGACGCCGATGATGCGGCTGATTCGCGTCGGCCCGACGCCCAAGCCGCTGCACACGCCGCCGGGCGACGGGTTGGACGAGGTCACGTAAGGGTACGTGCCGAAGTCGACGTCGAGCAGAATGCCCTGCACGCCTTCGGCCAGCACGCGCTTGCCCTGGGCCAACGCTTCGTTGAGAAACGTCGGCCCGTCGATGGCCAGCGGCGCCAACTCGCCGGCGACGGCCACGATCGGATCGACCATCGCGTCGACCGACGGCAGTTCCTCGTGGTAGATGAGGCGGAACAGCGGGCGATAGACCTCGGCCATCGCCGCCACCTTCTCGCGGAAGCGCTTTGGATCGCGCAGTTCCAGGAAGCGCACGCCCTGGCGCATGTACTTGTCGCCGTACGCCGTGCCGATGCCGCGGCCGGTGGTGCCGATTTTCGCCGCGCCGCGCAAACGCTCCTGCGCCTGGTCGAGCAGCTTGTGGTAGGGCAGGATCAGGTGCGCGTTTTCGCTGACCCGCAGGCGCGAGCGCACGTCGTAGCCGAACGACTCGATGCTGGCGATTTCCTCGCGCAGCACCAGCGGGTCGACGACCACGCCGTTGCCGATCAGGCAGACGGGGTGCGGGTAGAAGATGCCCGACGGAACCAAGTGGAGGATGAACTTTTGGTCCTTGAGCACGATGGTGTGCCCCGCGTTGTTGCCGCCCTGGTAGCGCGCGACGATGTCGGCCTCGGCGCTGATCAGATCGACGATCTTGCCCTTGCCTTCATCGCCCCATTGGCACCCAACCACGACTGTAACTGGCATGAGGAACCCCTTCCCTATCCACGCGAACCCTGGCAACGCCGGCATGTGGAATCGTACAACACCCGGAAAACAGCCGAAAGGGCACTGTAGAAGCGTCCGACGGGCGTTTCAACCAAAAACGGCGCTGACGGGAATCGTCGGGCGAACGGCTTCCCCCCCACTCCGCTCTGGATTCTTTTCCCGCCGTGTGTCATATCTCCCACCGAACCACATCTCGAACAAAGGAGCGCACGATGCGGAACAAACCGATTCTCGCTATCGCGGCCATGGTTGCATTGGCTGTCTCCATGGCCTTCGGCGCGGAGGAGAAGGCGCCGGGCCCGGCGCCTTCGTCCCAGCCGGCGGCCCAACGCGGACCCGGACGACAAGGCCCGGGCGCGCGACCTCGTCCCGGCGGTCCGGCCTTGGGCGCGGCCGAGGAGTCGTTCTTCCTCAGCGAGCCGATGGCGAAGGACGACGCGGAGAAGAAGATTCTGGATGTGCTGACGGCCCTGGAGCCCCAGGGGCGGAGGATGATGAATGTGCCCCGGGAAGACGGGCGGCTGTTGCGCGTCCTGACCGAGGCGCTCGGCGCCAAGCAGGTCGTCGAGATCGGCACGTCCGACGGCTATTCGGGCCTGTGGTTCTGCCTCGCCCTGCGCACGACCGGCGGCAAGCTCATGACCCACGAAATCGATCCGCAACGCGCGGCGCTGGCCCGCGAGAACTTCCAGCGCGCCGGCGTGGGCGACATCGCCACGGTGGTCGAGGGCGACGCGCACGAGAAGGTCAAGGACCTGAAGGGGCCGATCGACATCCTCTTTCTCGACGCCGACAAGGAAGGCTATCTCGACTACCTGAACAAGCTGCTTCCGCTCGTGCGGCCCGGCGGATTGATCATCGCTCACAACATCAACCCGCGCATGGCCGACCCGCGCTACGTCGAGGCCATCACCAAGAATCCGGACCTGGAGTCGATTCTGGTGAATTCGCAAGCCACCGGCGTGGGCGTGACGCTAAAGAAGCGGTGAACGGCCCGGAAAAATCGGGCAAGAAAACGCCGCCGCGGCGACTGGCGACTGAGGAGTGGCGCGGACAGCCTCGTCCGCGCATGGCGTCCCGTTTTGGACAAAGGCGCGGACAAGGCTGTCCCCGCCACTCCAACGGTTGACGATTCGGCGCCAACTGTGCGAGGTTAAGGCAGATTCTCCTGTTGGACAGACCCCCGCGGCCGCTTCGGTTGTCATGCGGCGCCCGGCACAAAGGAGGGCGACTCGGATGAGGCGTACGGCGACATGGGCAATCGCGTCGATTTCGTTGGCGTTGGCGCTGTCGACGATCTCCCGCGCGGAGACGGTGCAAGGCCCCAATGGCGCTTTCGAGGCCACGCTTCCCGGCGAATGGACAAAAGGCCAAACCTCTGGAGGGTTGACGGCCTGGAGTCCGAAAGCGCCTGAGTTGAGCGCGAAGATGTTGGTGACCGTCGGCGGGGTCCAGGGCCAGAAGGAACTGGCTCCGGCCGAGCAGCTGACGCAGTCCCTTTCCAAGGCCTCCGAGGATTTCCCGCGCGCCGCGGGATTCACGCGCAAGCCGTTCAACGCCGCCGGCGTCGAGAATGAACTGGTCCAGTTTTCCTTTGGCCATGGCAAAGCCGTCTGGCGCGCGTATGCGCTGGCGTTTCCCTCCGGGGGGGCTCTGAGTTTTATCGCCGTCAGTGTGCCCGAACTCAGCCCGCCGGACCTCTCCGGAGCCGCTCTGGCGATCCTGAAGTCGGTCTCGCCAAAGGCCCCCGGCGCGACGCCGGCGGAGGAGAAAGGCAAATCGCGGGGGTTGGACGATCTGTTCGAGAAATCCGGCAAGCCTCAGCCGGAGAAGCCGCTGTCGTGGGACCCGCCCATCGCCGGGATGGCGACGAAGCCCGGCGCGTCCGGAGACTCCAGCGGCGCGAAGAACCGCCCCGCCGCGGAAGGCAAGCCGCTGGCCGCGCTTTTCTCCGCCCAGAACGCGAATCAAGACCTTGCCGACAAGATCTCCGCGGCGCCTCACGCCCCCGCGCCTTCAGCCGCCGCGCCCGCCGCTTCCCCCGGCGCCGCCGCCACGCCTGCGCCAGGTCGGGAATCCTTGAACGACCCCGTGCCGCCCGAGATCCAGCAACTGGTGCGCGCCGGGATTCAATCCTGGCTCAACGCGCCGGTGGTGGCGCCGCACGTGGACGCGCCGGGCTGGCCGCTGTTCGTCGGGGGCGACTGGTCGTTCCAGTATCCGCCCGGCTGGCAGATTCGCCGCTCCAGCCCGTACGACCTGTGGGTCGCCGACCCGCGCGGCCTCGACCATTTCATCTTCGTGCAGATTCAACAGGTCAATTCCATGGCGCCCATCGAGCAGATCGGCGCGGCGCTGTTCGCCAGCTTCGCGCAGAACGCCCCGGCGCGCATCCTGGACACCGCGCGCAAGAACACGTGGCCCCCCAACACGTTCCCCGACGACACGGGCCTCATGCAGGTCTGGTATGTCCGCTGGCTGCACCCGCAGGTCGGGAAAATGTTCGCCACTTACTCGGTGACCATCCTAGCGCGCGCGGTCACGGGCGTCACGTCGCTCCAGTGGATTTTGATGAATTGCCCGGAAGCCGAAGCCGTCCAGGCGAGCCAGGCGATCTTCAGCCCGTTGATGCTTTCGGGTCGTTTCACCATTCCGGCCGGCGGCGGCGACACGCATCCCACGGATTCGGACAATGACGGCTATCCGGACGACGTGGATCAAGCGCCCAATGATCCGAACGTGCATTAAGCATGTTCACCGGCATTGTTCGGGTTTTGACATTGTTACTTCGGAAGGCTCCTGGGAGCGCCGACGTCCTCGTCGGCAAGAGGTCGTAACTCGATGCGCACTTGCCGACGGGGACGTCGGCGCTCCCAGGAACCGCTCAAGATGTACTGTCTGGCTTAGGATGCGGCTTCAGCCTGAGGAGAAAGAGGGCCAGTCGGATGACGCGCGCAAGTGGATGGATGCTTGGAGTGATCGTGACGGCCTCGGCGCTGGCGGGGGCCTCCCGGGCCGACGTTGTCAAAGGGCCGGACGGGGCGTTCGAGGCGGCGCTGCCCGGCGGGTGGGCCGAGAGTCAAACGCCGGAAGGATTCGCGTTGTGGCGCCCCCAGTCGCCCACGGGCCAGGGCAAAAGGCTCGCGGTCCTGGGCGCCGACAAGCGCGACGAGACGGATTCGCCGGCGGAGCAATTGCAGCGCCTGGTCGCCAAGGCCG
>JAPLSS010000815.1 GCA_026398515.1 Candidatus Sumerlaeota bacterium
CCGGCGACGACCGCCACGATGATCGCGGCGACCGTGATCACGGGAATGCCTGCGAGCGTCGAGGAGTCGTGCGCGCAGAAACCCCGTGCGGGGCTGCTTGTTCCCATGACTCCAGCTACATCGCGAGAGACCCGTCAAGGAATTTGAACCGTCGGGACCGAACAGAGTGGTTTTCAAGAATGCGAACCGATCGAGATCATAGGAGTTTGGAGATGGTGTCTTCGAGATCAAGTGGAAATAGCCTCCATTTTGGTGGAGTTATGAACAGGTTTTCCAGGGCGATGGTAGTGGGGCTGATAGGGTTGGCCGGAGATGACGAGAGCGCGCATGAGCAGGAGGAGTTTACGCATGACCGCGCCGAGGGCGGCCATTTTGGTTTTTCCACGTGCCAGCAGGCGGTGATAGAAGTGTGCCAGATCGTTGTCGCCGGTGATGGCGGTGGTGGCGCACATGTAGAGCAAGGCCCGGAGGCGGGGTTCGCCGCATTTGGACAGGCGGGTTTTGCGATGGACACTCGTGCCGGATTGGAAATGGCGGGGTGCCATGCCGACGAAGGCGGTCAGTTGGCGGCCGTGTTCGAAGCGCCGGAGGTCGCCCAGTTCGGCCAAGATGGCCACGGTGGTGATGAAGCCCACGCCGAAGATGCCGTCAATGAGTTCGGCGTCGCGTTTGAGTTCCGGGATGCGCTCGACGATCGCGCGCATGGCCTGTTCGATCCGGGCGATTTCGCGTTCGAGATAGCGGAGGTGTTTTTGCTGCGAGCGAGCGACCCAAGACGAAGCGGTGGTCTCGGCGGCGCGGTTAGTCTCGGCCACTCGGGTTTCGACCAGCGTCTGGCGGTAGCGCGACAGCTCGCGCAGTTCGGCCCGCTCCGGCGTCAGCGGCTCATAGGGGGCCGGGCGGCGTTCGGCACCGTAGCGCGCCAGGGCGCGTGCGGCAATGCGGTCGGTGTTGTTGCGAAACGACAGACTGCGCCGGTAGTGGGCGGCCACCTGGGGATTGATGATCGCTACGTGCAGCGTTGGACGTTCGACCATCAGCCAAACGGCCAGTTCCACCGAATAGCGTCCGGTGGCTTCCATAACCATGCGAATGGCCGTCAGAGGGACCGTGACATGGCGAGCCAAGATGGCATCCATCCAGGCCAAAAATTGCCGCACGCCCTGGCGGGTGCGGGGGAATGCCGCGGCGGGCATCTCGTGCTGCTCGCGCACGGCCCCCGGGGCCAGCGGCAGCCAGAGCGCGGCATCAAACGTCGCCTTGGCGACATCCAGGCCGCCGTCGACCTCGTGGTTTTCTCTTGTCATTTCCGTAGCAGGTTGGCTATTCATCTCTCACTCCTTGGGAGGCCGGATCGGCCTCGGCGATTGTGTGCCCACCAGACCATTCTTGCACATGCGGGCTTATCCCGCCGATGGTGTCCGGTCTTCAGGTGGAGCACGTCGGCAGGGAGCGGGCGGCATCTCCAAAACGGGCTTCCAATGGCCCAAGTGCGGCACCGTCTCCGCTCCCTGCCTATCCCTTCCACAGGGCCCCGCGGAAGGGAAGATTTCTTTGCGAAATCCACAAACCCACAACCACTCCTAAAAGAAAAAGAAGCAAAAAGAAAAACAACGACGACGATGAACTGTCTAGCTAGCTTCAGCTCGTCCACATACATACAAGTGCGGGGGTCCTCCACCGCTTTGTTTTCCCACAGACGACAACTCTGGAACAAAAGCAAAGCGGCGGAGGGCCGCCGCACTCCAAAAAGGGCGTCCGGCAATTCACGTTACGGTGGCAATCGGAACCGACTTTCGAACACTGCTATAGTGGCTTAACAGGCTGACGGACTGCGCTACGGATGTTCGCCAGCGGGATGGAAATCGGGCACTAACCGCTTGAGGCTTTCCAGGATGGCCGCCGCGTCGGACTCGGCCGCGGAGCGCCGGAGCGACTCCATCTCCGCGCGCAGCAGTTCGGATGAGACTCTTGCCGGCTGCGTCACGAATACCTTGCCCACGCCGGTGGCCTGGACACCTTCGGCGCTCGTGAGCAATTCCTCGTAGAGTTTTTCGCCGGGCCGCAAGCCGATGAACTGAATCGGAATGTCCACGTCAGGCTCGCGCCCGGACAGCGTGATCAGATTGCGCGCCAGGTCGAGGACCCTGACCGGCTGGCCCATGTCG
>JAPLSS010000933.1 GCA_026398515.1 Candidatus Sumerlaeota bacterium
AAGCGGAATGCGGGCAAATCCGGGCACTCGTTGGTGGGCGTTGCGGCTGCTGTTGTTGAGCAGCCCAGCCACGACGGCGGTCCCATTGTCGTTGACGCGAACTGTGCTCGTGGCGGTGCGGCGGTTCACGACGGGTAGTCCGCTCGCCTCGCGCGCCACAACATCGCTGACTTCCACGCTCAGATCCATGGTGATCTCGTCATTGAGCCCAATCCACGGGGTGATCTTGAGTTTCGTGCCCGAATCGACCTTCTGGAGTTCTGAGCTGTATACGGCGGCTCCGGTGAGCGTGAGAATCTGGAAGTACTCCTCGGTCACCACGTTCATTTCCGACGGCTTGCCGTCCTGCGCCAAGACCCGGGGACTGGAGATGATCGTCAGTTGATCGTTTTCCGCCATCAGGTTGAGGGTGAGAAGCAGAGAGTTGGTCAGAGTCCCGTCAGGCGCGTAGCCGACTTCCACCGCCCACGGCCAACTGGCGCCCGAGTGAGCCAGCGGACCACTGCCATGATGGTCGGAATTGGAGAACGCGCCTGCCGCCACAGTCGGCCACCTCCATTGAATCCCCAGGTGGTCAAGATCGGTATTCTCGAGGACCACGGCCCGCGCATCGAGGATCAACTGGCGAGGCGCTTGGTCGAGTTTGGAGATGTCTGAGAGGATGCGGTCGAGAAGCGGAGCAGGGGCCGTGATGCAAATCGTGTTGGTCTTCTCGTCCGCCCGGACGTATTGCCGCAGGTCTTCGGAAAGCAGCGCGACGACGGCCGGTGCGATCGCGTATTTGAGTCTCATCCAGCGCGTTTCGCTCACGTGTGGGAACCCCGGGCTCTTTGGGTCGGGAGAGTACACCAAATAGTAATCCGGTTTTTTCTCAAACAAAAACCCCGTGCCGGTCAAGACCAGTTCCAGCGCCTTCTCCAGCGGGGCGTGTTGAAACTCGCAGGAGACATATCCGATCACATCGGGGCCGGAGACTATCGTCACGCCCGCGTCGCGGCTGATGTCGTCGAGCGCGACTCGCAGATCGGCGTCGACGAACGTCTTGCTGATGAGGGGCGATGCTCCGGAAGACGGCTTCGGGGAGCGCGGCGCAGCCGGGCGCGGAGCAGTCGGACGCGCGCCGGCCGGATGGGCGGATGACGCGCCGAGTTCGCCGACCGTGGTCTGGTCGCTCGAGACCTGCGGAAGGGAGCGCGGAGCAGGAGGTTGTGGCGGAAGCAGAGGGCTTGCAGGGCCGGCCACGCCTCGGGGCTTGGGCGTCGGCCAATTGGTCGGATTCGGGGTGGGTTCAGCCGGTCTCGAAGCAGGTGTCTTGTCCGTCGCCGACATGACGGACGATTGGCCGCCCAATCCTTGGCCTGCGGCGTCCGCTTGAGCGGTTCCCTGAGGGGCGCCGACAAGCGAACTCGGAGAGGAGCTCCAACTCTGGAGAGATCCCGCAGCGGCCGCGAGTGAACTTGACGGCGTTGCCCATCCAAGAAGAACAACCGCTGTGGCGATAAGACGGACTAATCGCGTTTTTCCCATTTGCGTTCCTTCCCGCCAGAGTCCTGGACAGTGGCACCATCGCGTCCCTACGTAATCTCTCGTCGTTTTGTATGGTCAGAATAAGCAGAATAGCGTCTTTTATCCTACAATCGGGACATTCATGCAAGTGTTTTTTTCAGTTTCGGCGGAATGGGGGCGAGGCAAGCGCCCGCTCAGACCCGCGCTGCATATGCCTAACGCATAGCGATTCCTTCAGTTGCAGGATCGTTGAGGGACCGCGCGATTGTCCTCGGTCGCTTTTCGCCGGGACGCGGATCACTGCCCCGAGCGGATCGCTTCGTTTGATTTCCTCTCTTCAACAACAGGGGCGCCGCTCGGACGAACGTCTCGAATCCGATCGCCAACTTTCGAAATTGCGGCACGAATGCCGGCGGAGTGATTGCCGGTTTGGCGCATTCCGAGAGACCGTCCAGACGACTGCGCCAGGCCGAGCTGGTGGCAAGCCCTTTCAGAATCGGCGCGCAGAGACGAGAATGGACCGATCGCATGTGGCGAGGGCCTGTGCGCCAAGCCGTTTGGCGGCGGTTAGGGCGGGGTGATCCGAACTGTCCCGGCGCATCAATAGTGTGCCAGCGCCCCGAGTTCCAACCGCATTCCTCGAGTTCGGGGCGGCGCACAAGCCAAACCTGGGCTGAAGCGCGAGTTGGCTATGCGCGCCGGCGAGCGCGTCTGGTCCACGTCGACCTGCTGATCCCGGACGACTTTGGCCTGCTGCCTCTGTCGCCTCAAGGCGCCGAGTACCTCTACGACCTGATCCGCGAACGCTACGAGCGCTGACCGATCCTGTCGACGAGCCGACTATGAGAGGGTCAAATCCACCCGGCTATTGACATGCGTCGAACTGCGCGGGGGCGCGGCTGCGAGAAGAAGCCCCGTGGCCCCAGCCTAGCCATGGTGTTTGGACATGGTCTTGACTCTACTCGAGACCATTGAACTCCCAGGAATGAGGCGGGGGAGGCACGACGGATTCGCGGCGATTTTGGGGGTCGTTTTGTGGCAAGGGGCGGCCTCGGCGCCCCGCCAATTTTCGATATCGATGCCTTTTTTTGCGAAATCGACCAATCGTTGTCGTACGCATCTGGTCGGAATTGTCTTCCTCCCTGCAAGAGCAATGGCGTTGGCCCGGCCTCATCGGTGCGTAGATGTAATAATTCCAGTGCTTTATGGCCGAATTCCGGCCGTATTCCGCTTTCGCAAGGTCGTGGTCTGGAAGTTGCGCGGAAAGACCTGCAACGCACCAGCAACGGGGGTATGCGGAGTTGTCCCGGCGATGATGTGAGGCGCTGTGGATTTGAGATGCGGCCGCGTCTCCGAACGGTGACCGTGGCGAGAGTCAAGACATGACGGTTTTGCATAGAATGCGCGCACACCGACGTAGACAAAAAAGGCCGATTCGCTGGCGGAGAAGATGGGAGTTCGTCAGCCGGTTGTGTCAATTCTTGATGTAAGGCGTTTGTTTTCAATGAGGCAGAGAACGTCACGCCGTCTGGTGTCGCGAGCGGGGAGCGCGGCCCAGACTTTGCAGAGGATGACGGCGTGGTGGTGTTTCCGTCGGTTCTGAGTTGGAGCAGCGGCCACTTACAGTCGGGCGGAGCGGGGAACCATGGGGAATTCACTGGAGAGGCGTAACAGCAAACTGGAATTTGACCAGACCCTCCCCAAGGACAGGGAAAGCCATCCACCCACGGCCGAAGGGCTACCCGAGGGGGAAATGGGCCGTCTGATGTGGCTGTTGGAGTACGAGTTGCGCTGCGCGGCCCGCTATCGACGGTTTGCGGCGCTGGTGCTGTTCAAGAGCCTTGGAGAGCACAACGCGTCGTTCGTGGAGTTGCTTCAGACCTGCATTCGGGGAAGCGATCAGTTTTTTGCGCTCAACGGCGTCGGAGCGATTCTTATGGGCGAAACGGATACAGCGGGGGCGGCCAATGCCGTAAACCGCTATCGGAATTGCGCCGGGAAACACTCCGACGCGCTGTTTGGAATCGCCGGTTTTCCCAGCGATTCGACCAGCGCCGCGGAACTGTTGCGCATTGCGCGGCGCCGGCTCCAAGAGGCGCTGAAGCCCGACGCGTGGGGGGAGTTGGCGCGCGAGTAGGTTAGGATTTTGGGGCGTGAAAGAATCTGAAACATAGATCGGGGTCCGGCCGTTGGCCTCCCTTTGAGAGCGGAACCCTATGAAGAACCGGCAGACAGACGACTCCATGTCTATCAGGGAGCCCCAGGAGAAGATCCGGTCGCTTTCGGAATCCGGCGCGGGGGCGCCGCGGTTTGTTGTCAAGGATTCGGAGTGGGAATGGCGGCGACGGGCTGCGGCTCAGGAAGCCGAAGGTTCACATCTTCACCCTCCGATGCCTTCTCCCAGGGAGTTGCTCTATATTGTCTTCAGCCACAAGTGGAAGATCCTGTTGTGCTTCGTGATCGCCACGGCCGCCGCCGTCTGGTACGTGTCTCATGCTCCCACGGGGTATGTCGCGGAAGCCAGGGTGTTGGTAAGAGCCGACCGCGCGGGACTGGCTGTCGATCCGTCAGGGACAGGGGCATTGCTGGAGTCCGGAAGAATCGGCGTCAACCTGCGTGGCGAGCTGGGGATCATCCAAAGCCGCGGGCTCGCGGAACGCGTGATCGACGCTCTTGGGATCGAGCAGGTTTTTGGGCTTCCCCCGCAGGCAGAAACGGTGGCTTCGGCCCCGACGGAGAGCCTCCCGAGCCGCCTTCCCCCTCCCAGCGCTTTTGTGCGCGTTCTCGGTTTTTTGAACCTTCTGCCAGAGCCGGTTTCCCTCAGAGAACGCGCCATCCAGGCTGTAATGGGCAGGCTTAGTGTTGGCGAGACCACGCAGACGAGCGGCGTGTTAAGTATGACTTACACTTCAGGCAGGCCCGAATTGGCTCAGAGGGTGCTCGACGCTATTGTCAACCAGTATGTTCAATTGCACTTTGAATTAAACAAAGCCCAGCTTTCCCCCGAATTCCTGAGCGCAAAGGTTGTGGAACTGAAGGAGAAGCTTGCCCAGAAAGACAACGCCCTGCAGCAGTTGACCAAGGACCCTACCGGCGGGTCTATAGTGGGGCAGCAGGACGCTCTGCCGAAGCAACTGAGCAACCTGGAGGCCCAGAGGGATGATGGCCTAGCGCAGGTCCGTGCCGCCAAGGCGAGGATCGAGTTTTTGGAGAACTTGATGGCCGCTCATCCTCTGGACGGCGCGACAAACTCCCAGATTGCGGGGCGGATCGCCGAACTCCAGCTCCAGGAAATCCAACTAAGGTCTGGACCGGCGCCTGATCCAAGGAAACTTCAGGAAGTGCGAACAGAGATCAAGAGTCTACAGCGCATGCAGGCCGCGAAAGGTGGAGTGTCCCAAGGCGCCGAATCGCCGGTCGACAGCATTCAGCAGGACCTTTTCCTCCGGGTGGTCGCTGCAAAAGAAGACATGGAGGCCCAGACGGCTCGTTTGCAGGAACTGGAGCCGAAGATCGCTTCGCTCCGCGAGAGCGTCGCCTCTCTGGCGTCGCACAAGGACGAGATTGCAGCGCTGAACCAGGAACGGGCGACCATCGAGAGCGAATACAGCCAGTACCTCAACAGCCTTCGCACCGCGGAGATCGCCGCCGCTTTGGACCGGGACAAAATCGGAAACGTCAGTGTCATTCAGAAGGCCACCGCGTTGCCGGGGTCAACCAGGGAACCCCACAAACTGCTGGCGATTCTCGTGTTTCTGCCCTTCTTCGGGTTGTGCGGAGGGTTTACCCTGGCATTCGTCCTTGAGTATCTCAATCACACGTTGAGAACCACGAACCAGGTGGAAAGGCAACTGGGGCTTCCCGTCTTGGCGTCGCTGCCCTACTCACGCAAGGCAAGGCTGCTTGTCCACAAGGAGTCCGCATGAAACCGGCGCATTTCCTCCATTCTGCCATAGTTCCGTCTCGCGAGATTGATCTGGCGCGGGGTCGCGTGCTGCTTTCGCTGAACGGCGCTTCGGCAGTCCCGTTCTCGGTGGCGGTGACCAGCTGCGCGAGAAGGGAAGGCGTCACGCAGGTCGCCTCCAGCTTCGCCGCCGCCATGGCGCGGCGCTGTCAGCAGCCTGCGTTGCTCGTGCGATGGACGCCCCCGGGATTTCCCGGACATGCCATGACGAAGGCGGTCAAGGGCGAGTTGACGAACTCGGGGGCGGACGGGAATTCCGAGACGCTCGTCGCTATCGGAGAGAACCTTTACGGGCTGGAACTGAAGGGGATGTTCCCTCCTGCCGCGGGGCACGTGTTGGAGCGACTGAAGCCCTCGCACGGGGCGGTTATCATCGATTGCCCGGCGCTGGGAGTCTGCAGCGAGTCGGGGATCATGGCGGCGAGGGCCGATGGGGCGATCCTGGTGGTGGAGGCAGGCCGGGTCCGCCGCCAGGTGATCGAGCGGTGGGTTCGCATCCTTGAGGACTCGAAGGCGAACCTTTTGGGCATCGTGCTGAACAAGACGAAGCAACCGATTCCGAACTGGCTTTACAACTGGCTCTAAGGACAGGGAGCAACGGGCATGACTCCATGGATGCAGAATCTTCTGTCGCCCTTGCGGTTCCTCCGCCATGAGCGCGATTCCGAGGCGGCGTCCGCCGGCGCATCTTTCCCCCAGGTCAGCGGGGTCCTGGGCGCCGATGAGTTCCGCGAGGAAATCGAACGGGAGATGTTTCGATGCGAGCGCACCGGCTCGGTCATGACTCTGGTGGTCTTCACGCCTGAGCCCGCGAATGGCGCACGCGGCGCAAGCCTCAAGACGTTGGAGAGATTGGGGAGAGTCGTCTGCCGACTGTCCAGAAGGAGCGACAGCCGAGGCTGGCGCCAGGATCGGGGAAACCGCGTAGGGGTCGGGCTTCTTCTCCACGATACCGCGCCTTCGAAGGCCAGCCGGGCCACTTCACAGATCGTTGAGGCTTTCGCCCATTCCCCCGTCGGGCGAAACGGCAATGGCTCAGGGGCCGTGTGGTTGCGGCACGAGGTCTATGCCTATCCGGCCGAAGATGCGAAAGGGCTGGTTGACTGCGAAGACTCACACGTAGAACGAGGACCCCTGTCGACGGAAGACGCGGAACGACACGAAGACAACGGCAAGCCAAGGGGAACAGCTAGCGCCGAACCGGAGAAATCGGAGACGGGACCGGAGTTTTCCCAGTCCGCCAGTCCCGTGCTCTTGGCCGGCTCAACGACTCCTCGTGGCTTCAAAGGCTCGAATGGCCGGGGGCGATC
>JAPLSS010000007.1 GCA_026398515.1 Candidatus Sumerlaeota bacterium
TTCATAAATCGCGGCGCCGAGGAACTGGCGGATGCGGAGGACGTTCGGGGCGAGGAGCGCGGCTTTCCGGAGGTCGCCGGCCGCCAGGGCGTGCTCGCCCTCGTCCATGTGAGTCCGGCCGCGGGCGTAATACCGGAGCGCGTCGCCCAGGGGGTCGGCGCTCGGGGCGACCTCGAGGGGTTCGGGCGCGCAGGAGCGTCCTGGGGTCCCGTCCGCCGCCCCGCCAGCGCCGCTCGGGCCGCTCACGGCTAGCACCACGCCCAACCCCATCGCTACGATTGAAGATCGCCGCATCCGTTTCTCAGTCACCCCGTCGCCTTCCAATGCAGAAGGTAGAAATCAGAACGCAGAACGACTACTCGCCCGCCGATCCTCACCCGCCTCAGTTCCTCAGGCACTCAGTCACTCAGGCACTTGTCTGTCAGTGAATCACCTTGCTGAGGGGGTACACAATGATACCCGTGGCGCCGGCCCTTTTCAACTCGGGGAGGAGGCGGCGTTCCTGGCTGCCGGGGAGGATGACCTCGAGGGCCACCCAATCGGGGTCGGCCAGTTGCGAGACGGTGGGGCTCTTTTCGGCGGGCAGGAGGCGGACGACACGGTCGAGGGCCTTCTTCGGGACGTTCATTTTGAGTCCGACCAGTTCTCTGGCGTTGATCGCCCCCTGGAGTAGGAGCGCGAGGTTCTCGATTTTGACCCGTTTCCAGTGATTCTTCCAACTCTGCTTGTTAGCGATGAACTGCGTGTTGGACTCCATCACGGTGTCAATTACGCGGAGGTCATGTGCCTTCAGGCTTGCCCCCGTCTCGGTCACATCGACGATCGCGCTGACGACCATGTGCTTGACTGCGGCTGGCGCTAATAACTCAGATATAATACTATCGGCGCGCATCTGACCGACTAGAATCGTTTTGACCTCGGTGGATCCATAAGAAAACTCCACGTGGACCTTCACGCCTTGCTTACGGAAGTATTGCTCCGTAACCTTTAAGAGTTCCGTGGATACCAGGCAGCCTTCCAGGTCCCCGACCTTGCGGACCTTGCTATTCTCAGGGACCGCCAGGACCCAGCGAACCTTGGCCAGGCTTGACTTGGCGTAGATCAGGTCCGCCACGACGTGGATGTCGGAGCCGTTCTCCGCGATCCAGTCCTGGCCCGTGAGTCCGGCGTCCAGTGCCCCGAGTTCGACGTATCGGCTCATCTCCTGCGCGCGAAGCATGACGACCTGGATTTCGGGGTCGTCGATTTGCGGCAGGTAGGATCGGTCGGAGACCCGGACGTCGAATCCCGCGCGGGCCATCAGGTCGAGGGTGGGTTTTTCGAGGCTGCCCTTGGGCAGGCCGAGTTTCAGGACGTTTTTGGTGGTGGTCATGGGAATCCTTTCCGCGGGTTCGTGGGCGGCGTTGGCCGCTCGCAGGCCGCTATTTTTCCCGGCGCCGGCGCGAGGCGATGGGCTTGCGGGCGGCGCGCTTTTGCTTCGTCTGGGGCCTTTTCTTCGCCGGAGCCGGGTGTTTCCGGCCGGCGCGTCTCCTTCTCGGCTCCAATACGGCCGAGGGGCACTTCTTGCTGAGGGGGCACGGGGCGCACACCGGCGTCTCGGGGAGGCAGAGGTCCTCGGCGAGGCGCTTGACGAGGTAGTGGATCTCATAAGCGCGGGGGCTTTTGACGGCCCGTTCGAGGAACGCCTGCATCTGGGTTTCGGTCTCGGTTTCGGGGTGCAGGATGCCGAGGCGCCCCAGGGTGCGCGCGATGTCGCGATCGACGGGGAAGGCGTGGGCGCCCGTGCAGTCGCGCGCGATGGTGGCGGCCAGGAAGGGGCGGACCTCTTCGAGCGACCCGAAGAACGCGCGCGTCGCCACTTTCCCCATCGCCTCCATGAAGTCCCAGACCATGCTGTTGTGGTGTTTGAAGACCTGGTCCAGGAGCCGCGGAATGACGCGGGCTTTCTCCGCCGCGCGGGGAAAATCGGCGCCGAGCGTCTCGCGGATTTCCCGGGGGCGGCTGACGCGCAGGTCGTTCCAATCCACGAACTGCTCGCGGAGTCGGCGCATGGCCTGTTCGACCTGGGAAGC
>JAPLSS010000807.1 GCA_026398515.1 Candidatus Sumerlaeota bacterium
AGGACGGCATGATCGCCATGAAGAAGGCGTTTCCTCATACGGTGGTGATTCAATACACCAACTTCCCCCGGGAAGCGCTGGAGGACCTTACCCGATTCCAGAGCGAGAATGGCGTCGGTTTGGGCGGCCCGGACATTCGGCCCTATGACCTGACCGGCGTCGGCAATCCGCAAACCGGGATTTTCCGTTTGTACCCGCGCGTGGAGGGCGTCGCGCCTCTGGGCGCCGCGGTGCAATCTTCGGATTATGTAATGAAACGAAAGGGCGGCCCGTTCGATCCCACGCCGGTGAACGAGATCTATGAGTTCAGTCGCGATACGTTGCATCTGAATTATATCTTCTGGCTGAATAAGAAAGGGTACTTCGAGAAGGTAGTGGAGATGATGAATGACCCCTCCTTTCCCAAAGACCCGGCGGGAGGCTTGAACGCCGAGTTGCCGAAGTGTATGCAATGACGGCGGATTGCCGATGGTTGGATGAAACATCAGAAATCCCCAAGAGGCTCCCCATGGTCAAACTCAGCGTCAACGTGAACAAGGTCGCCACGCTGCGCAACGCGCGCGGCGGGGACAATCCCAACGTCCTGCAGGCGGCGCGCGCGTGCGTCGACGCCGGCTGCCACGGCATCACCGTCCATCCGCGCCCCGACGAGCGCCATATCCGCCGCCGCGACGTGCTGGACTTGGCGGAGGTGCTGACCGTCGAGTTCAACATCGAGGGCTACCCGTCGCCGGAGTATCTCGATCTGGTTTGCCGCGTGCGCCCGACGCAAGCCACCCTCGTGCCCGACCCGCCCAACGTCCTCACGTCGAACGCCGGCTGGAACCTGCGCGGCGATACGAGCGCCGTGCGCGAGGCGATCCGGCGCCTCAGGGGCGAGGGCATCCGCGTCAGTTTGTTTCTCGAACCGGACGTCGACATGGTCGAGCGCGCGAAGGAGGTCGGAACGGATCGGATCGAATTGTATACCGAGCGCTACGCGCGGTCGTTCGCAACGTCCGAAGGCGAAGCGGTCTATGCCGAATACCGCCGCGCCGCGGAGAAGGCGGTCGACGTTGGACTGGGGCTGAACGCCGGGCATGATCTGGATTTGCGAAACCTTTCGTTTTTCGCTCAGCGCACGCCGGGGTTGCTGGAGGTCTCGATCGGGCACGCGCTCGTTTGCGACGCGCTGTACATGGGGCTCGCGCCGGCGGTGAAGGCGTATCTGCGGGCGCTGGGGTATAAGTAGCGCCGGTAGTTGAGTGGCGTAGGCTTTCCAGCCTGCGCGTTGTTTAGTCGGCGAATCTCAGCTGCACAGGCTGGAAAGCCTACGCCACTCACCACGTTTCCCCTTTGCATACACCCTCTGAGGAAGATCCATGCTGATCGACATCTCGCGCACGTTGGGATTGGACTCGATCGGCTGGCCGGGCGACGTGGAGTTTGAATCGCGCGCGGAGCTGTCGATTGCGCGCGGCGACTCGGCGAATCTTTCTTCCCTGCGTCTGTCAAACCACGTCGGCACGCATCTGGACGCGCCGTTGCATTTCGTCGATGGCGCCGCTTCGCTCGACTCGCTCCCGATGGAGCGCTTTCGACGGCCGGCAACCGTCGCGGAAATCCCGCCCGACACGCGCCGAATCGCGGTGGAAGACTTGACCGGCCTTTCGGTCGCGCAGGGCGAAGCGGTCCTCTTCAAAACCGCCAACGCCTTCCTGCCCCGCGACCGGTTTTGCGGCGACTACGTTTCGCTGACCGAGGCCTGCGCCCGGCGGCTGGCGGAATGGCGCGTGGGGTTGGTCGGCATCGACTACCTGAGCGTCGATCCCTATCCGCCGGCCGATTCGCCCGCGCACCACATCCTGCTCGAAGCGGGGATTCTGATTTTTGAGGACGTCGATCTGCGCGGCGCGGCGCCGGGGCGCTACACGCTCTATTGCTTTCCGCTCAAACTGCACCAGTCCAACGGCGCGCCTTGCCGCGCGGTGTTGGAAGGTCCCGCGAGCGCCTGATCAGAGATTCCTATAATTCGAGTATCTCGGATATGGCCCTTGCCACTCGTCAATTTCCGATTCCAGAGATCGGTCCTTGTTCGCCGCGAGGCAGGCTGCCTCCAAAGCGGCTTCTCTTCTCTTCAGTTCGCGAGTCAGCAGGCCGGCCACCACACGCGAGCGCTGCCGCGGCGGCACAAGGGCTTGGAATCGCTGAGCGATCGGGTCGGGTATGGACAATGTCACTCTCATATTATGATCCTGCCCTTTATGATGTATGATCGTCAACTTTTTTCGCCTCTCCAGAGGCTTCCCGCTTTTCGGACAGCGGCTGGTCATTTCACGATTTTGCCTCTTCGCATTCTTTTTGGTTGCCAAACGAAAGCCGACTCAGGTTAAATACAATGGGTTTGCCGCGGCCCGGCGCGCCGAGGCGTTCGGATGGCCTCCATCGCGCGCGTTTTCGGCGCCGCTTCCCCCGGTTCCACTTTGATTTCTTGTCGCAGAAGGCCAGAGGACGTGTGCTCATGAGAATCGACGGGCGCCAGTTCAACGAGATGCGGCCGATCGCAATCACGCCGGATTGGTTGAAGACGGCCGACGGGTCGGCGCTGGTCGAGTTCGGCGACACCAAGGTCCTTTGCACCGCCACCGTGGAGAGCTTCCCGGCGCCGCACCGCAAGGACACCGGCTTCGGATGGGTGACCGCCGAATACGCCATGCTGCCCCGTTCGTCGAACCAGCGCATCGCGCGCAGCAAAAACCTGACCTCGGGCCGCACGCACGAGATCCAGCGCCTGATCGGCCGCTGCCTGCGCGCCGTGTTCGACATGGAGAAGTTCGGCGAGCGGACGATCATCATCGACTGCGACGTGCTGCAGGCGGACGGCGGCACGCGCACGGCGGCCATCACCGGCGGGTTCGTCGCGCTGGTCCTGGCCATGCGGAAACTCATGGAAAGCCGGCAGGCCTCCAGCCTCCTCGTCCTGGACTTCGTCGCCGCGGCCAGCGTCGGAGTGGTCGAGGGCCGCCCCGCGCTCGACCTGTGCTACCTGGAAGACGCCCAGGCCGAGGTCGATATGAACGTGGCGATGACGGGCTCGGGGCAGTTGGTCGAGGTGCAAGGCACGGCCGAAGGCGCGCCCTTCTCGCGCGAGCGGATGAACGAGTTGATCGACCTGGCCGGCGAGGGGATTCAGCGGGTGATCGCCGTCCAGAAGCAGGTGTTGGGAATCGAAAACTTGCCCGGCCTCGGTGAGGCCAAGGAGGCGCGGTGAGGTTCGAATAGGTCCTGTAGGTCTTATCGGTCCTATCGGTCCTATGAGTCGTCTTGGTTCCCCGGCGGCGTAGGCCCGCCGCCGGGCTTCTCCTGTTCCAGCCGAGCGCGGAAGGCGGCCCCGAGCGCCTATGCCGCGCTACACGATCCTTGTGGATGCGGAGGGCCTTAACCGATGAGAACGTTCGTTGTGCTGTTCGTATGCGCCATCCTGTTGAGCGGATGCGCCTCCCCCTACACCCCCGCGACGGCCCCGGCGGCCAATTCCTACGTTTCGCCGCCGGTCCGCATCGACGATGAAATCCGGCCGAGCGGGTCGCGGCGCGTGGCGATCATGGATTTCCAGAACGCCACCGGCGACGCGAAGAACGACGGCTTGCAGTCGGCGATCCCGGAGTTCTTGAGCGGGCTGCTGGTCAACGAATCCGGCATCCTGGTCGTCGAGCGCCAGGATCTGGACTACTACCTCAAGGCGCTTGGCGCCGAAGGGGCGAAGAGAAGCCGCTACAACCGCTGGCGCGATCTCGGCGAAGCGTTGGGGGTCGACTACTTCATCCAGGGATCGATCTCGCAGTTGGAGAACAATTACATCGTCGAGGCGCGGATGTTCAGCGTCGGCACGGGCCTGGCGTTTCCCGGATCGGCGCAAAGCGTCTCGGTGGGGCGCGCGGCGGATTTGTATCCGCAGATCAAGCAGCTGGGCAAGTTCTTCGCCTATCAGGTCCAGAACCGCAAACCCGCCGCCGGGCAGGAGTAGGGGCGGCGAGGGCGGTTTGCCGTCGCTTCCTGCCTCGATCCTTTCGCGGGGTGGTTCTCTTCTTGGTCTTGGTCAGAACCTTCCCCGCCCGCCCAACGCTGTTCGTATGCTCTGGACGCCGCGGACCAGGCTCTCGAAATCCTCCAGCCGCAACGAATTGGGGCCGTCGCTGAGCGCGGCGTCGGGATTGTCATGCACCTCGACGAACAGCGCGTCGACGCCGACCGCGACGGCCGCGCGCGCGAGCGGCGCCACAAACTCGCGGTTGCCGCCGGAAGCCGTCCCCTGGGCGCCGGGCAGCTGCACGGAATGGGTGGCGTCGAAGACGAGAGGGACCTCGAAGCGGCGCATGACGACGAGCGACGCCATATCCGCAACCAACCGGTTGTAGCCGAAGGACACGCCGCGCTCGGTGAGCAACGCGTCGCGCCCGCCGGCGCCTTCGATTTTCTCCAGAACCGGCCCCATGTCCCACGGCGCGAGGAACTGGCCCTTCTTCACGTTGACGGGCTTGCCCGCGCGCGCGGCGGCTTGGATGAGGTCGGTCTGGCGGCAGAGAAACGCGGGGATTCGCGCGCCAAGGCGCGCGCATGCGCGGCGGACTCGATGACGCACGGCCCGGCGATAAAGGCCAAGGGCTGGCCGAGGCCAATGGGCGCGTCGCCGATGCTTACGATTGGGTTCATTGCCTCACTCATACGCCAACATTGAATAGTAGGGTCTGCCGCCGAGCTTCTCGCGCCCTTTGAGAAACGCCAGTTCGATGACGGTGGCGATTTCCACCACTTCCCCGCCAAGGCGTTCAACCAGGCGGCAACACGCGGCCAGCGTGCCGCCGGTGGCCAGCAGGTCGTCGAACACCAGAACGCGGTCGCCTTTTCCCAGGGCGTCCTCGTGAACCTCGAGGCTCGCTTCGCCGTATTCGAGCGCGTAGGACTCAACGATGGTCTTGTAGGGGAGCTTGCCGGGATTGCGCGCGGGGACGAACGGCGCGCCGAGCGCCCGGGCCAGCGCGCCGCCGAAGATGAAGCCGCGCGACTCGACGCCCACGATGCGCGTCAGGCCGCGCCCGCGATAGCGCTCGGCCAGATGATCGATGACGTAGGCGAAGGCTTCAGGCGAGGCCAGCAGCGGCGTGATGTCGCGAAACAGGACG
>JAPLSS010000102.1 GCA_026398515.1 Candidatus Sumerlaeota bacterium
TCGCCATGCTTCAGGCCAAGTATCCGAGCCTGCCAATCGTGGCGGACGGCACGCCGGTCGGCCGCGTCGACAGCCGCCCGGGCGATGTCGTCTTGGCTTCGTTTCACGAATGGAACCAGCGGTTGGCGAAGTTGCCGGGCATCAGCGGCTTCTCGCAATACGGATGGACGGAGTTTGAGGAGGGCCAGGGGAGCCCGTCGGGCCTCAGCCAGGACCGCGCGACCGATCCCGTGGACTTGGCCCGTCGTCTGACGCAGTATTATGATCCATTTGTGAGTAATCTCCCGTCGCGCCAGATTGCCGTTTATCAAGCCGATTGGGGTCCGGAGATGAAAATGCACATGACCCAGTGGGGAACGCATCACGATGGAAACACAGTACTCCAGGGGCTGCACGTCGCCAACTTCTACTTCTTCCTTGCGGAATACAATGCCGCCCATGACGATTATTTCCAGACGGCGATCTCGGCCTTCATCTTGGCGGACAAAGCAGCCAATCCACGCGACCGCGATCCGATGTTTGGCGGCGGCCTCCTGTATAAGAAGAACATTCTGTTGCGAAGCCCCTATCTGTATACCAAGCCCTTCCGTTATCTCTTCAGCGGCGATAAGGCGCTGCTTGAGACGTCGATCAACGGCGCGGTTCAAGACGGATCGTTTGCCACGCTGAAGGCCCTTGCCGCCAGAGGTCCCGACCGGAAGAAGTACATCTACATCCTGAACCGGGGCCCGGCGACTTCCTGCGGCACGATCAGCATCGACGGCGAAGAAATGCCTGCCGAGACGCGCGGGCAAGTGGAGTGTGTTTGGGGAGAAAGCCTCGCCGCCGTGCCCGGCAAGGAAGGGTTCGAAACCTATTCCGGGGAAAGAAGCCTCGCCGGCCTCGCAATACCCCCGTACAGTCTGACAGTCATAATCGTGCCGTAGTAGGTTCAGGCCGGGATCGATGTTCAATAGGCCCGTAAGGGAGGTCGTGAACATGTCTCGGGCGCAATCCGAAACCCGCCCCGCCGATGCGGCGCGGTTCCGATATGCCAGGCCGATCATCGACGCCCACACGCACCGGCGGCCGGATTTGATCGATGAGATTGTCTAAACCATGGACGCCTACAACGTCGCCAAGGCGGTCGCCGTATCGTTGCCGGTGGGCTGGATGGGCTGGGTCACGCAGGAAGGGGCCACGGCGCTGGCCAAGCATCTCCAGCCAGATCGAATCATCTTCTTCTCGACGGTGGATGTGCGGCATGCCGACGAGCCGAATTTCGGCGAATCCGAAGCCGCTCGGGTCCACGAATGCGTCCGCAACGGCGCCCAGGGAATCAAGTTGTATTTCGCGGCCCAGGGCCATCCGTGTTCGTGTCTTACGCAGGGGCTGGCGGTAAACGACAAGCGGATGCTGCCCATCTATGAGGCCTGCGGCGAGCTCAATATTCCCCTCCTCCTCCACGTGGGACGGGACGAAGCTGTCATTGCCCAGCTGGCGGACGCGGCGAAAAAATGCCGGAAGGCCATTTTCATCGCCGCGCATGCCATGGGACACGGGCTGGAGCCGGACTTCGTGGCCGCCCGCCTGCGCGAGAATCCGAATCTCTACATCGACGCGTCCGCTCCGTTTGCTCGGCCGGATCAACCGGAGGAGATCGTCGCCGCGAGGAAATTCTTCCTCGACCACGCCGAGCGCATCGTTTTCGGCACGGACCCGGTCATGTCGTTTTTCCGTCCCGGCGCCTTGGGAAAATGGAGGGATTTGAAACTGCCGCAGGCGCGAAACACATTCGAAGGCCGGGAGAACGGGGGATTGAACCTGCCGGACGACGTTTTGGAGAAGATGTATTCCGAGAACATAAACCGCCTCATCGGACAATGGAATCCGGTCCGTTTCGAATACTTCAAACTGAACCTGCAGCAATACGTTCACGCGCTGGAAGACTATCTGCTCCATCCCATCCCGGGGCTAACCGAAGGGGCGCCGGACCCCCGCACGGGCAAGGTTCGAATCGCCATGGCCCCAGGCGAGATAGAACACTTTCTTGCCTTTGCCAGGAAATGGATCGCGTCATGATGGCGAAAGGAGAAGGATATCGGCGTGGATGAAACCGCCTTTGCTTGGGCGGCCGCGGACAACGACTCCCGCGCCTGGCCCGCCGGTGCAAAGCGCCTAACGGCGGGACTATGAACTCAAAGGAATCTTCTAGCGAGGAGCGCGCAGATGCCTGTTTCCATCTATCCCAAAGGAACAACGATCTACAATCCTGAATCATGCTATAATGGCTACACTGTGGTCTTGCTCCCCGGTCAGGACGGGCCGGATGTGGGGCTCATCGATATGAACGGAACCCCCGTCCGCCGATGGACGATGGACGGAGGACGGGAAAAAGGCAGCGTGCAGCGGGCACGGCTGCTGCCGGATGGGCGCATGCTGGTGCTGCGAACAGCAGGAAACCTAAGAGACGGCTGCGTGGAGGAGTACGACTGGGAGGGGCGGCTGGTCTGGGAGTACGCGCCGCCCGGCGATCTTTGGCCGCACCACGACGTGGAGAAGACGGCCACGGGCAACGCGCTGATCATCTGCCGCGAATCCGTGCCGGACGCGATCCGGCGCCAGGCCAAGGAGCCGGAACGCCGCGAAGCGCTTTATTCCGACGTCATCCAGGAGATTTCCCCCGAGGGGAAGGTCGTTTGGGAATGGCATCAATACGAGCATCTGGATATCAATCGGCGGGTGGCGATTTCCGCCGCCGTGGACTGGAGAGGAGGGCCGCAGAACAACACGCTCTGTGACTGGACCCACACCAACACGATTCAGGCCCTCCCCGAGAATCGCTGGCACGATGCCGGAGACGCCCGTTTTAACCCCGGCAACTTGTTGATGAGTCTGCGCGCCCTGGACGTGGTCCTGCTGGTCGATCGCGACACCCAAAAGATCGTCTGGGAATACACGGGAGATTATCACGGCGGGATGTCGGGTCAGCATGATTCGCACATGATCGAAAAGGGCCTTCCGGGCGAAGGCAACGTCCTGATCTTCGACAACGGCGCCTCCCCCACCCGTGATCTGGCCCACTGCGCCTGTTCTTATGTTATCGAGGTGAATCCGGTGACCAACCGGGTGGTCTGGGTCTACGACCGGGAGGAACTGTTTCACAGCAACTTCACGTCCAGTTGCCAGCGGCTGCCGAACGGAAACACCTTGATTCTCGAAGCGAGGCACGGCCGCCTGTTCGAAGTGGCGGTCGAGGGAGAGATCGTCTGGGAGCACGTCTTCGGCCCGCCTCCGCGCGCTCAGCGCGCCTACCGCTACGGCTACGATTACGGCCCCCAGATGCAATCCCTGGGAAATCCGCAAGAACGCTCGGTTATGGGAGACAGCTAGGGCGGGGCGCGGGGTTCGGCTGGGAGGCAACGCAGAGGAACGAGGCACGGGCCGCCGCAGTGCGGATGACGGGCCTCGATCAGGGACGTGCCGTTGGCGGGCGGGGTTTCAGCGTCGCCTTCGGGGTCGGAGAAACGCAGGAGCTGGAGGAGTCCGGCGCTCAGAACAATCTGGGCGTAGCGGAAGCGTTTGTTGTACAAGAGCTGTACATCGGAGTGTGTTATGAGCAGGGTGTGAGCGTGCCGCCAGCGTGCTTCGAATGGTCTAAGTGTTGGTTTTTCAGTCTCTAAGTTCAATCTTCTCAATGGTCCTTGATTCGCCTTCTAATCCGACGGTCGGAGGTTCGAGTCCTCCCGGGCGCGCCATTGAGAATAGAGGATTTGCGCTAGCATCGACCGTCGGATTCTATGTCCGAGTGCCGGCCACCCAAGTCTTCCGTGTCAAGATGGCGAATCAAAGCACTTACGCAGTGTCGATGTGCGGTTGATCCTACGGCCGTATAGTGCATGGTCCATGGGATGAAGCAAGGTCGCGAGCTGATCGAATGGTTCGTTGCCAGAGACGGAATGGCCAAGACGGTTGTAGTGTTGAGAAGCGGTTGAGGACGGGTGTGTCCTGCCTCTCCTGCAAAGGGGACCTGCGAGACTGTACGTTGCATGCACCGGGAGTCTGAAAACTGCCTGGTTGTCTCGCTGAGCGAGAGCTTCTGCGACGATCATTTCCCGCTGAAGCCGATTCTGCCCGGCGTCCTGATGATCGAAAGCATAGCTTAGTTGTCCGGCATTCTCCTGAAGGAAGGCGTGGGCGAGAGACTCGCAAGAGGGACGTGTCTCGCGGATGTGCCGGCCAGCGGGTGCGAGCCGATGGCGCAAGGCGACGGCCCGGGCGCCTGCCTCGGCGCCGTGCGAGGCCGTCAGGCGCAGGATTTCTTCCAGTATCCCTTCGACGCGGTGCGGGTCGCGCGCACGCAGGAATCGACAAATGGCCATCATCGGGGCGCTCAACAAACCTTCGTATATTTCGACAAGACTCCGGTTGCAGGTCAAACCTCGAAGAGCCAGGATGTCTACCGCGTTCGCCGCTGGCCGGGCGCGCCCCGCGACGGGCGGCCGATCTGACACAGTTGGGCCGCTCGCTATGCTGCGATGGTTTCACCCAGTAATGCAGGAACGCAGAGGTGAGCAGAGCAACGATTCCTGTGGACATCAGCTAAAGGCATCGGACTATCCTACATATCGGCATTTCATGATCGTTCAGGACAAAAGGGGAAATCCCGCGCCGATGACGAGAGGCGCTCCTCAAGAAAACGTTCAGGGAAAGGAAACATCATGAACCGCATGGCGGGAATCCTCCTGGCGTTGTCCGTGGCCCTTGCGGCCGGCCGTTGCGCGGCGGCGGTTGGCGTTGGAATCGTGCAGCACGACTCCCGGCAATCCGACAACAAGGTCGGCCGGTTCCTGGCTGAAATCCTTCCATCGGCGGGGATGGACTTTATCTGGTTTTCCTATGATGATCTCGTTGATTCGAACAAGCTCGATCCTCGTCGGATCCAGACGCTCATAGTCCCCGAAAGCCCTTTTTTTCCGGCCGTGAACGCCGACACGCTGCATCGTTATCTAGAAAAGGGCGGAACACTCGTGGCGCTCGGCGGAGATCCGTTCTCCCGTCCCTTGTTCCGGCAGGGGGGCCGCTGGATGGAGGTTCAGGAACTCGCCTCGGCGCTGCGCGCCGATCCCCAATCCATTTGCCTGGCGGATCCGGAAACCATGGCGGCGGATGCGTGGGTCCCGAAGCGTACGAACAAGCAGGCGCCATCGGCTGCGCGTCTTGTCTCGGAAGACGGCAGGAAGGCGTTTCTGTTCGAACACCGGGCGGTATGGGATCTTGACGCATTCCAGTTGTCCGTCACGCCGCCGCCCCCTCGACAGGCTCAGGGCAGGCGGACCGAGGCGGATGCGCTTCTGTTCGAAGCGCGGGCCGACGACTACACGCCCCAGACGGCCATTCGTATCTCGAACAAGAAGGGCGAGTCCTTTGAATGGATTGTTGAACTAAGCCCTCAGTGGACTTCGATTTTCGTTCCGCTTCAGTCCTTTCGGCCGATGGGGACGGGCGAGAGCGCGCCCCCGGTCTCGGTTCACGATATTTCCCAGATCGCTTTTGCGATGACCGAGGTTCGGCACGCGCGCGGCGATCACGATGTGTATGTGCGATCTCTGCACGGGGTGAAGCTGCCGCCCGGCGCGTTCACGCCGATCGAAACTGAGGGCTTCGTTCTCTGCG
The DNA here is from genome assembly GCA_026398515.1 of Candidatus Sumerlaeota bacterium. GTDB lineage: Bacteria > Sumerlaeota > Sumerlaeia > JAPLSS01 > JAPLSS01 > JAPLSS01. The sequence goes on from JAPLSS010000102.1 coordinate 5,656, forward strand.
AGGATCGTGACCTCTACCGGTTCGACGACGCCGTGGAGACGGTTCCCGCGGAGGCCGCTCCTCTGCCGGGTTCGACAGGCTCACCGCAGGGGGGGTTCACCGCGTCGGGACGCGTCAGCGGAATCTCCGCGCTCGGATTTCCCTTTTTCGGAGAATCCTCCTATGTGCCGCTGTTGGAGGCGCGCGACCGATATGGCCGCCGCCGGGGTATGGCGGCAGGCCTGGTGGTGAACGAGGCCGGACGTTGGAAGGATTCCCGCTGGGCGGTCTTTGGCATTCAGGAGCCGGGTTGGTATCTCAGCAAGCCGTTTGCGCAATATGTCGCTGAGCTGATCCGTTACATGGTCGAGAAAAAGCCGGCGCCTTCGACCCTTCGACAGGCTCAGGGCAGGCAGGCCGAGGCGGCGCCGCCGACGGTCGTATCGCGCCCGAAGGATTCCCTGCCGCGCATCACGGTCCGCGATGGTTCCTTCGTGCGCCCCGACGGGTCGCCGTTCTTCGCGATCGGGGAGAATATTTCGGGGAACCTGTTTGATCGTCCGTTTGGCAAGTACGACGCCGACGCGTTGGAAAGGCTGTTTCGTCACTTGGAAGAGGCCGGAGTCAACGCTCTCCGCATGCAGAACGTAAACACCGAGGCAGACAGGGGCGAACTTAACTTGTTATGCGATGTCGCCGAACGGCATGGGGTCTATCTTCTGGTGGGGGCTACGCCTTATCCCCGGGAAAAGCGCAATACCGCCAACGACATTCGTCAGTACGCGGCGAAGCTGGCCGGCCAGTTGAAGGACAGGGCGGTCGTGCTCGGCTACGACCTCGCCAACGAGCCGTATATTCATCAGATCGGCGCATACAAGAACGACGCCGGCCAAGCGCTTCGCGATGTGCACGGGCAGGACGCCGCAAACTACCGCCGGTATTTGGATTCGATTGAGACCGCGGGCGGGCATACGCCGGATACGATGCGCGGGATTGACGGCGTTCTCCAGGAGCCACAGGATCCCGCTGAGGCCGCGGCCTTTCGCGCGGTGAATGGAATCTATGGCGACTGGATTTCTTGGTTCCGCGACGCCTTCCGGGCTGCCGGCGACACGCATCCGATCACCGTGGGGTATAATATGTGGTACGCCGCGATGCCCTGCAACCGTGCACTCGACTTCATCTCGCAGCATGCCTATGTCATGCCCACGGGATACGACCGGGTGGTGGGGGAACTCGGCGTGTTGGACAGCCTTCACGATTGCTTCCCGGACAAGCCGGTTACGTTTGGGGAATTCGGATATACCAACGGGTACATCCTCAAGGGGCGGCCCCTGTCGGAGCAGGGCCAGGCCGTTGGGGAGATGATGCATTTCCTGAAGGCGTGGTCCAAAGGATACAGCGGCGCGTTCGACTGGCAGGTGTACGACTGGGATCCCGTCCAGTATCCCCGAGTCGCCACCTGGAACGAGGATAAATGGCCCTTCCACAATAACTACGAGCGTTTCCACGGCATCTATGCATGGGATGGAACTCCCCAAGGGATGCTTAAGCCGGCGGGCATGGCCATGCGTTTCCTCAGCGAGGCGATCGCCTCAGGAATGGACCGGGGAAGCCTTCAGATCGTCAAGGACGAGACGACCCAGATCGGGGCGTCCTATGTGTTCAGCGCCGCCAACGCGCTTTTCGTCGGCGCCACCCGCCATGCAGGCGACGGCCTCTCATTCGACTCGGGCGAGGAAAGAACCGTGGCCATGTTCTGGAACGCCGGCGCGGTGACGATTACGAGCACCGGCGACCTGACGGTCCACCTGCGTCCGGGGGCGCTTCGCGGTTGCGCCGTCAAACCGGGCGCCCCAGCGCAGGGGAAGACCGGTTCGACGAAGTGGAATGGCGAAGATCTGGAAATGCTGCTTCTCGCCGGAGAGCCGGTTACTATCGGGGCCCCAACGAAGTGAACTGACCTGACACGGAAAAGGAGCCAACCATGTCGAAATGGTTTCAAACCCTCAAGCGCGCCTATCTCTTGGACTTCCAAATGCCGGATTCGGCCGATCAGATGCCGATTGGGCAGCCGGTGAATCTGCGCGATCTCGATGTCGCCGACATCGTGCGCCGCCTGCATGATTCAGGCGTCCAGGCGCTCTACATGCACGCCAAAGACAACCAGGGCAACTGCTACTACGACACGCGATACGGCCACAAGCATACAGGCATCGGCGACCGCGACCTGATGCGCGAGTTCTCCGCGGAATGCCGCAAGGTGGGGATGACGATCCTCTACTACGTGCAGTTGACGCGCGAACGGCGCGGCTACGAGGAGAGCGACTACGCCGCGCGCGACGCCAAGGGCGAGCCGGTCATGCGCAGGAACGATTCCGAATTGGTGCCCGCGCACGACGAGTACCCGGCCATGTGTTTGAACGGCCCCGGACGCGACTACCAGATCAATTGCATCCGGGAATTGGCCGAGTCCTACGACTTCGACGGCTTCTGGCTGGACAATCCGAACGCGTGGATGGGCCTCAATCCCTGCTACTGTGACTTCTGCCGGGCCA
>JAPLSS010000074.1 GCA_026398515.1 Candidatus Sumerlaeota bacterium
GCGGGCGACGATCTTGCCGCCGCCGGCGAGATGAAGGGTCAGCACGTTGGAGCGCGGCAGGCCCGTCGCGCCCATCGTTTTGCCCGACGCGCAATCCAAAATCACGTTCTTCTCCACGTCCATGATCCGCTCGACCGCCGCGCCGCCGACCGACTTCGGCGGATGGGAGCGCAACGCCTCCATCAGCGCGGCGATCTCCTTCTGGCCCCCCGAGCCCGTGCGATAAATGCTGGTCTGCGAATCGCAATAGATCCCGTAGCGCGCGTGAATGTCGTCGAGCAGATCGAGAAGGGTCTGGCCGCGCGCCATGGCCCAGGCGGCCATCTCGGCGATCAGGCACACGCCGACCACTCCGTCCTTGTCGCGCGTGTAATCGCCGGCCAGGTAGCCGATCGACTCCTCGAAGCCGAAGACGAAATTCTTCTTCGGAGCGCCGCCCGCGCCCGACTCTTCACAGAAACGAATTTGTTCGCCGATCCACTTGAAGCCGGTCAACACGTCGCGCAGTTCGACGCCGAACTCCCGGCAGATTTGCGCGGCCAGTTCAGTCGTCACGATGGTCTTGACGAACACGGGATTCGCGGGCAGGCGGCCCTTCGCTTTGCGTTGCGAAAGCAAATGCCACACGAGCATCGCGCCCGTCTCGTTGCCGCTCAAGATGCGGTAGCCGCCCCGGCCGTCGGGCACGGCCGCCGCCGCGCGATCGCAGTCGGGATCGGTCGCCAACACCAAGTCCGCGCCGACGCGCCGCGCATGCTCGAGGGCTTCGACGAACGCCTTGGGGTCTTCGGGGTTGGCCGATTTCACGGTGGGGAACCGCCCGTCGGGGTCCTTCTGCGACGGCGTCAATTCGACGTTCGCGAAGCCCCAGCGCCGCAACGCTTCCGGCGCCATCGTTCCGCCGGTTCCGTGCAACGCGGTATAAACGATCTTCAACGTTGCGCCGCACGCGTCGACGGCTTCGGCGGCGGTCCGCTGCGTCAGGACGGCCTGGAGAAACGCCTCGTCCATCTCCTCGCCGACCCAGACGATCCGGCCCTCGTTGACCGCCCGGTCGAAATCCATCGTCCGAATGGCGTCGGCGGCGATGGATTTGACGCGCTCGACGATGGCGTCGTCGTGGGGCGGGATGATCTGCGCGCCATCGGTCCAATACACTTTATATCCGTTGTCTTCCTTAGGATTATGGCTCGCCGTGATCATCACGCCGGCCGATGCCTTCAACTGCCGGACAGCGAATGACAACTCAGGCGTCGGACGCAGCGCGCGGAAGAGGTGGGTGCGGATGCCGTTGGCGGCGAGGGTGGTCGCCGTTTCGCGCGCGAATTCGACGGAGTTGATCCGCGGGTCGTAGCAGACGACCGCCGAAAGCGGCCCGGCCGCGCCGGCGCCGAGGGTTTCCTTCATGTAGTCGGCCAGGCCCTGCGTGGCCCGCCCGATCATGACGTGGTTTATGCGGTTCGTGCCCACGCCCATCGGCCCGCGCATGCCGCCGGTGCCGAACTCGATAGTTTGTGAGAAGCGTTCGTTCAACTCGCCCGCGCGCCGCCCGGCGATGAGCGCCTCCAGTTCCGCGCGCAGTTCGGGTTCGAGTTTCAGATCGAGCCACCCGGCGATGGTTTGCCGAACAAACTTGTCCAGGTCGAGGGCCTTCAGGATGGATTTCAGTTCGGAGGAATCAGGCATGTGGCGTTTTGCTCCTGTGTTACGATAGTCCGCCCCGGCTGGAAATCAACCTTTGCAGCATGCCGCTGGGCATGCTGCGCAACGCGGTCCATCCCGCCGCCGCCGTTAGAGCGACAAGAAGAACGACGCCCGCCGCGGACAGGCCCATCGCCGCGGGAACGAACGAGGCCGCCAGAAGAGCCAGCGAGGCCGCGGCGCCGCGCGCGGCGCCCTGGAGAGTTCCGCGCGCCAGCCGCGTCTCGACGTACCACATCACCAGAATCGCGTGAACGATGTAGGCGGCGAGGTACGCCGAGGCCAGTCCGAGCGCCCCCATGCGCGGGGCCAACAGCGAGGACGACAACAGGAGCGTCGCCGCCCACGCCGCGTTCATCGCCGCGCCGGTCCACATCCGCGACGAGCTGGCCAGCGCCTGGCCCACCGTGCGGTTCACCACCGTCAGGAACGTGGCGCAAAGCAGAATCGCGACGGCGAATCGCGCGTCGACGTATTGCGCCCCGTACAGACGCGCCAGCCACCCGCTCGCGCCGATGCCCAGCACGCTCAACGGCAGCCCCACCGCCCAAATGGCTCGCAGATTCGCGCGCACGGCCCGCGCGTAGCGCGCCGGGTCGCCGCGTCCGTGCGCGTCGGCCATCAACGGCAGCGCCACGGCGCCGATGGTCATGGGGAGGAACAGAAGAACGCCCCGCCACTGGCTGGCCACGTTGAACAGGCCCATCTGAGAGTAGCCGCCCGGCTGGTTGACGAGAATGGCGTTGGCCGCCCAAATCGCCGGCCCGGCCATGGCGCCGGAGGCCATGGTCGGCAGGGAAAAACTCCACAGGATGCGCGCTTCGGCGAACGCCGACCGGCCAACCGCCACGCCGATCCCGTGAGCGCGGCACTCACGTCCCAGCGCCAGCGAAGCCATCAACAGACCGACTGACGCCGCCAGAGTCTGGGCGGCGATCGCGCCTTGGAGATCATACCAGCGCACGAGCAGAAACGTCGCCGGCAGCGCGATGACGCCCTGGGCGGCGTTGACCCAGGCGATGGAGCGAAACGCCTCAAAGCCGATCAACGCGCCGGTCTGCGCCGCGAGCAGCGCGGAGACGAAGAGAAGGAGCGCCGCGGCGCGCAGCGGATCGGCCAGCCGCGGAGCGGCCAGAGTGTGCGCGGCCAGCCAGGGGGCCGCGGCGGCGCACACCAGCGCCATGGCGGCGGCGGAGAAGAGCGACACCGCGCCGGCCAGCGCGATCACCCGCCCCGCGCGTTCCGGGTCGCGCCGGCGCAGTTCGGCCACGTGCTTGGTCGCGGTCAGCCCCAGCCCGAATCCCGCCGCCACGCCGAACAGGCCCATGGTGCTCTGGACCATGCCCAGCCGGCCGAACGTCTCCTTGCCCAGCAGCCGCGCCGCGACCACCGCCGCCGCCAGCGCCAGCGCCCGCGCCCCGACGTTGCCCGCCACA
>JAPLSS010000951.1 GCA_026398515.1 Candidatus Sumerlaeota bacterium
GATGGACTCAATGGACGGTTGGTCGGGGCGGCGTTTTAGTTCTCCTTGAGTTCAAACCCCCGTGCCGCGATGTCGGCGATGGCGCGGCCGATGCTGATCGAGGCGGTCGCGGCGGGCGAGGGCGCGTTGAGCACGTGCGCCATGTGCTCCGCTTCGACGATGCGGAAGTCGTCGCACAGGAACCCATTGCGCTCGACCGCCTGTGCGCGCACCCCCGCGCCGCCGCGGCGAATGTCGTCCAGGCCGATCGCAGGCGCCAGCCGTTGCAACGCTTTGACGAACGCCCGCTTGCTGAACGACCGGTAGAACTCGCCCGCGCCTGTCTTCCAGTACTTCGCCGCCATCCGCCAGAAGCCGCCGTAGCTGAACGTCCCCAACGTGTCCTTCAGCGAGAAACTCCATTGCGTGTAGCCCTCGCGCTTAAAGGCGAGAACCGCGTTGGGCCCGGCTTCGACTCCGCCGCCGATCATGCGGGTGAAGTGGACGCCGAGAAACGGGAACTTCGGATCGGGAACCGGATAGATCAGGTTACGCACCAAGCCGCGGCGCTCCGAGACCAGTTCATAATATTCGCCGCGGAACGGCACGATGCGCAGGCCCGGATCGACGCCGCACATCCGGGCGATGCGGTCGCACTGCAAGCCGCCGCAGTTGATCAGGTTGCGACAACGCTGTTCGCCGCGCGCGGTTTCAAGAACGAGCTCGCCTCCGATGCGCCGCACGCCGCGCACGCGCGAGCTCAACTGAATCGCGCCGCCCGCCTGGCGCACGACCTCGGCGAAGGCGTTCGACACTTGAGTGTAATCGACGATGCCCGTCTCCGGGACCCATAGCGCGCGAATGCCGGCGGCGTTCGGCTCGTAATCCTTGATCTCCTCGGCCTTGAGCGGCTTCAGCCCCTGCACCCCGTTCGCCGTGCCGCGGCGTTCGAGTTCGGCCAGCGCCGGCAGTTCGTTCTCACGCGTGGCCACCACGATCTTGCCGCAGATCTCATGGGCGATTCCGCGCTCCTGGCAGAAGCGGATCATCTCGCGGCGGCCCTCGACGCAGTTGTGCGCCTTGAGCGATTCGGGGCGGTAATACAGGCCCGAATGGATCACGCCGCTGTTGTTGCCGGTCTGGTGCGCGGCGAGGCGGTCTTCGGCCTCCAGCAAGACGAGGGAAATCCGAAACCGTTCCATCAGGGCTTTGGCCGTGGCCAGGCCGACGATCCCTCCGCCGATCACGGCGACATCATACAACGGGCTCATCGCAGGGGAATCCTTTGGGCGGTTTGCGATGGCTGTATTCCTTCCTCTCACGGCGGAACGCCAGCAAAAAGTGGCGCGCTCTCCAGCTCGCGCTGCTTGGCGGCTGGCGTTGTTTTCATTTCGTTATTGCAGGTTTTGAAACGGACGATAGACTCGCCCCAATCACGAGCCTGGGCTGTCATTCGCATTTGCCCTCAATTCTCTTCCACGAAAGGCATGCCGCTATGGACACGAAGAACCCAACAACCGCGCCGGACCCGTTCGAGATTGTGAAGCTTTACAAACCCCTGCGCGTCGTCGACGTTTCCGACGGGATGGACGGCTACGGCTATTTTGACCGCGGGCTGATGGACCCGGCGATCCGTCCGCTGTGGCTGGGGATGAAGTTCTGGGGCGTGGCGTTCACGCTGCGTTGCGTGCCGGCGCGCCGCCCGATGTGGCCGCTCAACGACCCGGAGCAGATCGCCGACGCGCACGGCGTCTGGTTCCGCGAAGTGGGACGCGAGCAGTGGCAGTCGGGCATCCAGGCCGGCCACGTGATCATCACCAACGCCGGCGGGGCGCATGAGGCCGGCCTTTGGGGCTCGGCCAACTCGCTGGGAATGATGGCAAAGGGAGTGGTCGGCATCGTCACCGACGGCCATTGCCGCGACACCGCCGAGGTGGCGCTGCAGAAGACGCCGATCTGCGCCCGCGAACGCGGCCGGACCATCACTCCCGGCCGCCTCGAAGTGGCCGAGTCGCAAACGCCGGTCGGCTGCGGCGGCGTGCAGGTGAGGCCCGGCGACATCATCGGCTGCGACGACGATGGCGTCGTCGTCGTCCCGCTGGAGATCGCCGAGAAGGTGGCGCTGCCGGCGCGGATGATCCTGCTCAAGGACATGCGCGGCCGGGCGAAGCAGTACGAGCGCCTCGGCCTGCCGCCCGATCCGACGATCGATTTTCAGGCGGTGGAGAAGTATTACAAAGCGCTCAAGTAAGCCGCCCTTGGCCTTCGACTCGGCTCGGAAGGGGCCGGGAGCGCCGCGGCCTATTCCACGGAGATAGCGGTCTTGATCGAGCCGGTCCTTGGCCTGGATTTGCTGTTTTCAACGACGAACCCCCGCTCCGGAACTTCGAGGCCTTCCGCCGTGGCGAAAGGCGCGGTGTCGGTGTTGACGGTGACGCGAATCCCCGAGGAAAAGCTCGTGCGCTGGACGTCATAGCCGCCGCCGAGATACTCGTGGGAGACCAGCTCATCCTGGGCGGTCTCGCGGAGCAGTTCGGTGGTCGCCGCCGCGGTCTCACGGATGATCCGCCGCGCGCCGGGATAGTGCGCCATATTGAAACTCAGAATCGGCTGGATGCCATAGGCCAGGCATTCCAAGGTTTCATTGGAGTATTCCTTGCGCCGCGACGTGCCGACCCTCCCATCGTATATTGCCAGGCAATCGTGGAATACAAGATTGAACAGCGGCGCATGGATATGTTGTAGGAGAAAGAAGCGCAGTCCAACATACATGCCGCCCTTGGCGTAGTCCATGTGCGGCACGGCGTAGCCCTGCGCCACTTCCGAGCCGGTGACGAGGCCCAGGGAGCGGATATATTTCAACAGCGCGATGCGATTGTCGCGATCCTCGCGGCGCGTCAGCGGATGCCGGGGATGATGGCATTCCACGAACCCGCCCGCCGTCACAATATCCGAATAGTCGGCCGTCTGGCCAGTGATGGCGACGATGCGCGGCAAATCAGCCTGTGCGAGCTTCAGATAGGTGGACGAGCAGCGTCCTCCCCAGCGCCCCCCGATTCCGCCCTGCGCCGAGCGCGTCCCTTCCTCCGGATCGAAGGATTCCGCGTGCGGCAGGTTGGCGGGATAGCCATGATAGGCGCTGTAGAGATAGCCATATTGCTTCGTCAGATCGACCACTTCGCGCAACTCTGATTCCGATCCCCATTCGGGATGAAATGGCAATGACTTCGGCGGCAGTTGCGAATACCCGCCCCACACGCAGAGATACGCGCGCCGCAATTCGAGATTATCATGAAGGTCCCGAAGTATCCTCTTCAGATCCTTCCACGTATACTGGAACGAAGGATATTCGGCATACCAAGGATAGCCGCCGTCGATATTGATGACCGGCGCGCCGAACAGTTTCTCCACTTCCGGGTTGCCCTTACGTTTCTCCTTCAGGGTGACAATCAGACCCTGCTTCGCCGCCGCGGCACGGTAACACTTCGCCATATCCACGTGCGTCCCCCCCGGGAAGAACCGATACGTGATACGACGCGAACGGGCGAACTTGCCCTTTTCGGACGCCCAAACCGGGGAGCACACGGCGATGCGCGGGTATGGCGAAGCCTTGGCCTGCTTGTTGAAATCATCCTGCATATTGTAATTCAGAATGAAACTAACCCGGAGATCGTAGTCCGGCTCCATGATGGCGACAAAGGCGCTCCGCCCGTTGACGGCGCCGAACCAAGGCATGCTGAGCGCGTTCCATCCATACACGGAGACTTCGCCGGCGGCGCCTTCCGTGCCCCAGGCCAGCCCGGCGACCTGCCAGGAAAGATCGTCCCACTCGTACCAATCGTCGCGCAGCGGGACCTTGAAACGACCGCATGGAACCAGGCAGCCTTGGTGATAGGGTATAGCAAGATAACCATCATCCACATGCGTGCGCAGTGCGAATTGGCGCGAAGGATATTCCAGCGCCGACAGAGAGAATCGGTTCGGATCAAATGCAATATCTTCAATGGTCAACCGCATCTCCGCCGCTTCCGGCGCCAGTTCCAGCAACACCCGCGCTGAAACGCCGTTGACCGAATGCCCATCCATCGCCGTCAGTTGATCGAACTCCAGAGAAGCCGCAAGCGGGGACCGCTTCGTCACCGTTTTCGCCAGCGCGCGGCCCAGATCCAGTCTGAGGGTTTGACGCGTGTGAAGATCGCTAAGGCGCAATTCGCCCGGGCTGCCGGTGAACGGATCGCGATCCCATCTCACTCCCGTCTCTTTCTCAATGACATCAAAACAGCCCGTTTGCGAGTCGATGGCCAGACAAAGAGAGAAATTCTCCAGAATGGTTTCCGACATGTCGTTGCCCTTCTCGTATGCAGCGGTCGTGCGTTGCGGAATCTCTGGGTCATTCCCGCGGAGCGGCTCTGCCCCGAAGGGCAAGCCTCCCGCCATTTCGCTACGCCATTAAGCCACGCCAAATGTCCTGATTCAAATCGAGCGCGTAGTTGTGTTATGCAAATACTCTTTCCACCGTCGCCGGTTCTTGCGCGCGTGGATGAAGTGGTAGAGCGGGTGGAAGTAGTAGGCGAAGCGCCACCGCCCCGCGCCCCGCATGACCATCGCCCGCGGGAGCCAGTACATTTGCTCCGGCGCCACCTGGTTGTCGCGAATGACCGAACAGGCTCCGACGTACCCGAGCTGCTTCGCCATCGTCGCCACTTCGCGGTTGAAACTCCCGCGGGGATAACACAGCCAGCGAACCGGCTTCTCCAGAATCGACTCCAGGCGGGCTTTCGACTCGGCCAGCTCCCGGCGCGCCGCGTCGGGGTCCAGCCTGGCCAGCCGCGCGTGCGACACCGTATGAGAGCCGATGGCCATGCCCGCCCGATCGAGTTCCCGCAACTGGTCTGATGTCATGTGAGGCGCGGCGTCGGCGTTGGCCGCTCCGATAGGGCCCGTGGTCACAAAAAACGTGGCCGCCGCCCCATGTCGCCTCAGGAGCGGAAAGGCCGACTCGTAATTGTCGAGAAACCCGTCGTCGAACGTCAGGGCCACGGCGCGCGGGGGCAGCGCAACGTCTCCCATCAGACCCGCGCGCACCTCGTCGAGAAGGACGAACCGATAGTTCCGTCGTTTCAGCCAGATCAACTGCTCTTCGAAGCGCGGGGCAGAGACAAAGAGATTCGTCTTCCCTTGCGCAGCCGCCGGGTCGCCGATATGATGATAGGTCAGAATGACGGGCATCTCAGTTCGCGCCGCCGCCTTCAAGTCGTGGGAGCGCGCTCAACGGTCAACGCTCAGCCAACAACGCGTATGACACGTTTGACGCGTCCGATGCGCAATGAAATTCCGCAAAGGCGCGACCCGACTCGCGGGCGCCCGCGTGAATTCCGCTCCGTGGCATTATCTATCTGATCTGGAGGCCCTTTCGATGCGCACGCGCGCGCTATTGCTCATGGTCCCTTGGATTCCGATAATGGCGCTGCTCGGGCAGGCCGGCGATCTCCCCTTCCGGGCGTTCACCGCGTCCAGCTACTGGAACACGCCCTTGCCCGCCGATGCGCCGGTCGATCCCGCCTCGGCCCGGATCATCGAGTGGCTGAAAGGCGACAACAAATTTGGCCACGTGCGCATCGCCGGAGTGAAGGCTTCGGGCGTCTGGGGCAGCCCAATCTTCTGGGCCAAGGACGGCGACCCCGCCTATGCCGTCCAGGAGCAAGAACGCAAGGGGCGAAAACTCAAACTGCCGCCGGAATTCGCCGCCCTGCGCATCCCGAAGGGCGCGCGGCCCGATCCGACCTCCGACGCGGAGTTCGCGGTCTACGATCTTCCGCGCGGCTATGTGGCCCATCTCTGGGCC
>JAPLSS010000079.1 GCA_026398515.1 Candidatus Sumerlaeota bacterium
GGCAAAGGGGCGCGGGCGCTGTCGCCTCGCGGGCGCGAATTCACCGGCGCCAACATCGCCGGGCTTCTGGACCAGCGCTATCGGACGCTGACGGCGCTGGAACGGGGCCGCCGTCCGCGCCATCGTCCGAAGGCGTTTCGCCCGTTCGACCGCGACCGCTTCCGCAAGGCGCTGATCGCGATGCTGGAAGGAAAACCGAAATAGCCAGCGGAATACACGGAGCACACGGAAACAACCTATCGTTGTTTTTCCGTGTGCTCCGTGTATTCCGTTGGCTCTAATCGTCGGCGCCCATGAACGACTCCGCTCTCGAATCCTTCCTGCGGGAGTACGTGCGCGGACAGCTGCTCGAGCCGCGGGGCCTGGGCGTGGCCGAGTTCCGTCTGGTCGAGCCGGAGACCGGGGTGAAGACCTTCGTCCGCCTGGTGGAGATCCCGGGCCAGGCGGGCTACGCGGCGCGCGTCTACCCGCGGCGGGAGCGGCGGCGGGCGGTTCGGCGCCTGCAATTGGAGAAACTGCTTCTCCAGAACGATCTATCCGCGCCGCGCCTGGTGAATTGGCGCCTGGGGTCGATCTGGCGCGGGCCGTCCATCGTGGTGGAGGAACTCCTGCGCGGGCGGCATCTCGCGCCGGGCGAATGGACGGCGCCGCTGGCCGAACGGCTGGCCGCGACGCTCTTGCGATTCCACGCCGTCTCGTCGCCGCGCCACGGGCCGATAGAAAAACCTTCGTCGGGCGCGTTCTTCGATTCCCAGTGGAGCAAGGTCCGGCATCGTCTCCGCGGCGTTCGCCGGCGCGCGGGTGGACGGGTCCCGCGCCGCGCCCTGGCCGAGGCGGCGCGGTGGTTCCGCTCCTGGCGCCCACAGTTCGCGGGAATGGATTCGTTCGACCTGATTCACGACAAGCTGAACAGCGGAAACGTCCTGTGGCTGCAAGCGGAAGAGCGCTTCGCGCTCCTCGATTTTGAAACTCTGCAATACGGGAGCCGCGTCAAGGACTGGGCGCAAGCCGAGCACGACGTGCTGACGGAAAACGAAGCGGCCGTTCAGGCGTTTCGCGCGGCCTCGACGGCGAACCTTCCGCCGCCGACGCGCCAGTTCTGCGAGAGCGTCGCGCCCTTTTTCCACGCCTATTATCATCTGAGCGAAGCGGCTACGGCGCTCAAGCGTTCAAGACGCGCGACCCGGCTCGCCGCCGTCGACGGCAACCTGATCAAACTCGAACGCCACTGGGCGGAGGTGGAACGGATCATGGGCGAGTCGTAAGTTCGTAGCGACGGCTTGATACATCGCGGCATAAGCAATGCAATAACGCCGCTCATTCTCAAACCGCGACACTGCGGACATGAGGAATTTCGTGAGGTAGAGCGGCGCGGACTTGCGCAGCGGGAAGGGTCACGACAGCTATTGTCTCGCCGTTCAGCGCGACAAACTCGACTTCATAGGCGGCTTCATTCTTGTGCACGAGGACTACTGTTCCCACATCGCCGGTTTCCAGCCCGTTTGCGGGCAGATCTACGGCCAGCACTACGGCATCCAGTTCTTTCATATCGCGCTCCTTCTTCGGGCGGGGGAAGCCGTCACAAATCGCGGCGTCGTTTCGCCTTCTTCCACAAACCAGATAACACGCACATAAGGCGCTCTCCGGTCGGGCGCATCCAGCGGCCCATCAATAGTGTATTTCGTCCCGAACTCCGTGTCTTCGACTTTTATCGCCTCGTATGCGGATGCGTGGCGTAACAAAGCGATGGCCAACAGTTCCCAACGGTCGCGAGTAAAGCCAAAACGAGAGAAGAACTCCGCTTTGCTTCTCCCCGCGGGGTGCGAGAACGAAAGCAGGTAGTCAAGTATCTTCCCCGGCGGAACCTCCGCCTCCCCAACTCTCGGCAGTCTCATTGTCGCCCCCTCGCAAGGAGCGCTCGATAGAGTTCCGCATACTGCGCGGCGGTCGATTCGATATCGAAATCCCTTCTAACCCGCTGCGCGGCGCGACGACCCATTTCGCGAAGGGACGCCATATCGTCAACGGCGTTGACGATTCCCGCGGCCAGCGCGTCCAGCGATTCCGGCGCGACCAGAAAGCCGTCCTTCCCGTCTTCGATCAACTCGGGCAACGCGCCCACGCGGCAGGCCACGGCGGGCACGGCGCACGCCATCGCTTCCGCCGCCGCCAGGCCGAACGATTCCATGCGGCTCGGCTGAACCAACAGGTCCGCGGCGCCCAGCAGCCGCGGCATTCCTTCATCCACCACGCCGAGGAAGCGGACGCGATCGCCCAAGCCTTGCGCGGCGATCCATTCCTCGCAAAGCCGGCGCTCCGGGCCGTCTCCCGCAATCAACATCCGAACGTCCGCCAGCGCCTTCTCTCTCAATGCCGCGGCCAGCGCCTGGCACAGGAGCCGATGGCCTTTGAGCGGAGTCATCATCCCCGCGGCGACCAGCAGGCGCGCCTCGGGATCGACGCCGAATTCCCGGCGCGCCTGCTTCTTCTCGACCTCGTCCAACGGGCGGAATCGGTCCATGTCCACGCCATTCGGGATCAGGTGGATCTTCCCCGGGGGAATGCCTTCGACGCGCAGTTGCTCCGCCACGAATCGCGAAACGGCGACAATGGCGCTCGCCCGCCGCGCGGTCCATCGGTACGCGCGCGCGATCCATGGCCGCCACGCCGCGCCCCGGCTGGCCCATGCGTGGACGCCGTGCTCGGTCGAGACGATCACGCGGACGCCAGCGCGCGCCGCCGCCCAGCGCCCCAACAGGTCCGCGCGCAGGAGATGCGTGTGAACCACGTCGTAGCGCCCCGCGCGCAACAAGGCCATCAACCGACCGGCCATGGAGGGAAGAGACGGGCCTCCAATCACCTGGGCCGCGATTCCCGCCTGCTCGAAACTCTCCTCCAGCGGCCCGCCGCGCGACAGCGCCGCCGTCTCGCACGTCAGCCCGTGCCGCCCCACGAACCGCGCCGCCAGATCGAGCGCCAGCCGGCCAGGGCCATCGATCTCATAGGAGTTGAGCAGGATGAGGAGTTTCATGACGACCGGGCCAACAGGACGAAAAGGGCTAATGGGAATAGCGAAAATCGGGACAGCGGCTCAGGAACCTTCGGCTCACCCGCAAACGAACGAGAATGGGGAGTATGGAGTCCCGCCTTCAGGCGGAATGGCGCGAACCGGGACGATAACGGCAGCTGGACATTCCCAATTCCCCGTGGATCTTGTTGCCTTCGACGTCGGTCACATAGAAGACGTCGACGACCTGATAGGAGGCGGTGGTGATCAGCGCCAGATCGATCGACAAACTCTTGTCGTGCAGAACGCGGGTGATGTCGTACAGGAGGCCCGTGCGGTCGTTGGCGAAAATCTCGACGATCGTGTAGCCGTCGGAGGAGTCGTTGTCGATCACCGCGCGCGGCGGATGGTGTTCGACGCGGTGCGGGCTGGGCCGGCGCGGGCGGCGCGAGCGCTCCATCAGGCTGGCCATGGAGCGCTGGCCGAGCATCACTTCGTTGAGGTTCTGCTTCAGGCGGTCGAGCCGGAAGCCCTCGGGCAGGCGGTTGTGCATGGCGTCGGTGATCTGGAGCGTGTCGATGGCAAACCCGTCGGTCGTCGAACAAACCTGAGCGGACAAGATGTTGATGTCCTTCGAGGCCAGCGCGCCGCAGATGTTGGCCAGCGTGCCGGGCACGTCGTAGGCCGCCACGCGCAGTTCGCTGTAGTTGGCGTTCTCCACGTCGGTCAGGCGCCATTCGATGCGGTTGGTCTCCGCCAGCTGGCGCGACATCAGGAAGTGGTCCGCCGCGCGGTCGGGCGCCACGGTGGCGATGTAGCGGTCGGGCAGCGACTCCAGGAACTGGTCGACCTGTTCCGGGGGCGTCTTCTCGCCCACGCGCCGCAGAATGCCCGCGCGCAGGCCGGGAAGGATCGTGGGCCGCTCGGGGCGCACGAGCGGGCGGCCCTTCAGCGCCGCCTCGGCCCGGTCGTAAAGCATGACCAGCAGTTGCGCCCGCCAGTCGTTGTACGCCTGGAGGCCGACGCCGCGAAAATCGCAGATCGTGTGCAGGTACAGCAGTTGCAGGCGTTCGATGTCTCCGACCTCGCGCGCGAAATCCCGGATCACACGGTCGTCGAACAGGTCGCGGCGCTGCGCCGCGTGCGACATTTTCAAATGCGACTTCACCAGAAACCGCAGCAGGTCGCGGTCGGCGTCCGACAAGCCGATCCGCATCCCGACGCGCTCGGCCACCTGGGCGCCGAGCAGGGCGTGCGCGCCGGCGTCGCCCAAGCCCTTGCCCACGTCGTGCAGGAGAAGCGCGAAGTTCAGCAGGTCCCAGCGTCGCGCCTCGCGGACCACCGCCCGGATTTGGTCCGCCTCTTTCTCCGGGTGATTGCGCAACTCCTCCGAGGCCTCGAGGCATTTCAGGTGATGCTCATCGACCGTGTAGGAGTGGTATAGGTCGCTGCGCACGAGGCAGAACAGGTGCGCCCACTCGGGCAAATACGCCTCCAGGACCTTCGTATCGTGGAGGGTCCGCACGGTCGACGCCATGCCGCGCGGGCTGGCCAGGATGCGCAGAAAGAGGTCGCGCGCCTCGGGACTGGCGCGAAACGCCTCGTCGATGCGCAAGGCCGCGCGGCGCATCAGTCCCTTGGCGCGCGGGCTGAACTCCAGGTTCTGCTCGGCGACCACGGCGGCGGCCTCGAACACGTTGCGCGGATGGCGGCGGAACCACTGCACGGAGCGATCGTCGAGGGAGACGCTGCGCCCGTCGGCCTTCAGATGGGGATGGATGCGCCGCTGGCGAAAGCGCTGCACCATGCCGCTGAGCATGCCGCGATCCATCCATCCCAGGCGGTCGATGGCCTTTTCCGACAGATCGTGGATGATCCGCGCGCGCAGGTAATAGTCGCGCACCATCGTCTCTTCGGGCAGGTTCAATTCGTCGGCGGCGTAGCCCAGGCGCACGGCGAGTTGATGCTGGCGCTCCAGGCGCAGCACGTCGAACCGCCGGCCCTCCATCGCGTGCAATTCGTTGCGCAGGCGCAGGAGAAAGGCGCGGCCCTCGCGCGCGTCGCGCAGCTCCGCCGGGGTCCACGCCTTGTTGGCCATCAGCGTGCGCAAGCGCGTGTCGCCGAACGCCGCGAAGGCGAACCAGGAGACCACGTGCAGGTCGCGCAGGCCCCCCTCGCCCTCCTTGACGTTCGGCTGGAGCATGTAGACCGACATGCCGTGCTTCTCGTAGCGGGCCTCGCGTTGCTTTAGCGCCTCGTGGATCAGCCAGCGGCGGCCCTCGCCGTGCAGCCGGCGGGAGAGTTTCCTCCGGAGGATCTCATAGAGGCCGCGGTCGCCGGCGAGGAGGCGCGCGTCGATCAGCGCGGTGGCCGAATCGATGTCGACGCCGACGCAGCCGACGGCCTGGTCGGGCGTGCGCGCCGCGTGGCCGAGATCGAATTTGAGGTCGATGAGCGCGTAAAGGATCAGGCGCAGCTCCAGCTCGGCGCGTTCGCTGTCCGCCGCGGGCAGGAGAAACAAGATGTCGATGTCGGAATGCAGGTTGAGCTGGCGCCGGCCGTAGCCGCCCTGCGCCACCAGCGCCAGCGAATGGCCGCGAATGCCTTCCTTCGCCGCGACGCGTTCGGCCCATTGGTGGATCTTCTTGATCACGTGGTCGTGCGCGCTGGCGAAGCGCAGCGCAGTGACCAGCCCGTTCTCGGTTTCCAGGTTCTCGGCTCGCAGCCGCTCGCGCGCCTTGACCAGTTCGGCGGCGGCTTCGGCGGCGAGGCGGTCGCGCCGCTCGCGTTCGGCGTCGGTCAGCGGCGGCGGCCCCTTCAGCGCGGGTTGGTGGGTAGGCTGGAGCATGGCGAAAGACCCTTATCGCATATGTCTATGAGGCTCACGATGAAGAATGCGGAATGCGGAGTGCGGAATCCGGAATGGAGAACGCCGAATAATGATTGGATGGGGTCGGTCTTCCTTCACTCCGCATTCCGCACTCCGAACTCCGCACTCCCTCAGCGGTTCTTCTCCCGCCGCTGCACTTTCCAGGCGATCCACTTGCGGCCGCGGAGCGCCTTCTGCCGGCGCGCCTCTTCGGGGTCGGCGGCTTCAACCAATGTGCGCCCTGGACGAGCGTACGTCGATGGCGGAATGAGGGCGGCGGGCGGCGCGGCGGCCGGTTTCTTCTTCGCTTTGCGCCGCTCCTCGCGCTGCTCTTCGTCCTTGGCCCGCGCGGCGAACCGCTGGCGGCGCCCTTCGGATTCCGCCCGCGCCCACTCGGCCTCGGCCAGCGCCAAATCGTCTTCGTAGAGGATGGCGGGATTCCGCTCCGCGTAGGCGGCGGCGCGCCGTTCGATGAACGCGCGCGCCAGCAGTCCATGGCGCCATTCAACGGGAATGGCCTCGCCGCCCAACCGCGCGCCGAGAATCGCGCCGGCGAGCGCGGCGATGGCGCTGGTTTCGCGTCCGCCGGCCAACGCGTCGCAAACCGCCCGGTCGAACGCCCGCTCGCGCACGGCCAGGAAGACCGCCCACGCCACGTTCGCCGGAGCGAACGGCGCCTGCGGGTCGTCGATGGGCGCGGGCGGCTCGTGGCGCGCGGCTTCGGCGGCGACGCTACGGCGCGCCAGATCGTCATTGTGTTCGCGCAGCGCGGCCGGGACGACGGCAAGCATGTCGGAGACCGCGTGCCGCCGCGCCATCTCGGAAACGCCGAAGAGTTGCGGGCGCTCCTCGGCCAGGCGCGTTTCGGCGTCGCGCGTCCAATCCGCCAGCGAACGAACGGCTGCCATCGCGGCGTCGCAGGCGTTCCATTCGCCGAGGAGCGCCCGGCGAACGGATTCCGCAACCGCGGCGGCGGAGGCGATTGTCCGGATGTCGCCGGAGAACAGGGACGCGAGCGAGGCGGCTTGCGCGATCAGATCGCCGGCTTCCGCCGCCGCGTGATGCAAGCCCAGCGCGGCGAAGCAGACCGCCATCGTCGGATCGCTGGCCGGCTCGGGGATGCCGGTTTGTTGCGGATCGCGCAACGCGCGAAGGGCGAGGCGCAATGGAGCGCTCAGCGCCCGCAAACTCCCGTACGGGCTATCCGCGTCGCCCGCCAGGCGCAGCAGGATCAAACGGAACTCGGCGGCCGGGTCGTCTCCGACGAGCAGCGCGTCGCCCAGCGCCAGCGCCAGTTGCGTCGGCGCCGAATGCAGTCCGCGCGGGGTCCAGCGTCCGGGCTTCTTCGCGTGCGCCAGATCGGCGTCAACGTAATCCTCCACGCGGCCATAGACCTGGTGGACGCGCCCGGACTTCAGCCCATGCAGCGGCGCGCCGAGCGCGTCGCCGATGGCGAAGCCCAACAGGCATCCCCGCGCCCGTTCGGCAAACGGCAAGGGGGCGATGTGGGACACAGGCATGAATCGCAACTCCGAGAATTCGCCTTGTACGGAGTCCCACCTTGTATGGAGTCCCGCCTTCAGGCGGAATGCTCCGAATCGGCGGCGATTGTCTGTGCGACCGTTCCGCCTAAAGGCGGGACTCCATACAAGGCGTCACTCCGAACTCACGACGCCAGAATTTGCCTATAGAAGGCGAGCATCTCCTCGGCTCGCCGCTCCCACCGGCATTCCCGCTCCACGCGTTCTCGCGCCGCGCGGCCCAGATGGTGGCGCAGCGCCGCGTCGTGCGCCAGACGTTTCAGACACGCGGCGAACGCTTTGGCGTCGCCGTCGGGCGCCAGCAAGGCATCGCGCTCATGCTCGAGCGGCCCCGCCGATCCGCGGCACGAGACGATGGCCCGGCCGACGGCCATGTAGTTCAGCAGTTTGACGGGAAAGCCGCCGGGCGTCGAGCGCGGATTGACCAGAATGTCGGCCGCGAACAGGAGCGCTTTCATTTCGGCCAGGCCGTGGACGCGGATGAATTGGACCTCCGGTTCCTTCGACCACTGGTCGCGCACGTCGTCGTAGGGGCCGGATTCCGCATGGCTCGCCAGGACCAGCCGGGCCAGCGGCGCCGCCTGGCGCAGCAACGCGAAGGCGCGCCGGAGCGTTTTGAGATCCTGGTAACCGTCGAGGTTTCCGCCGTAGACCGCCAGCGGCCTGCACTGCGCGCCCGGCGAGTCATCGGGCATCCGCGGCGCCACGGCGTCGAACGCTTCCAGATCGATCCCCGGAGGGCTCTCCAAGATTCGTTCGGCCGTCGCGCCCAGACGAATCAACGCTTGAGTGGCGGAAGGGCAAAGGGTGTGAAAGGCGCCGGCTTGTTGAACGGCGTCGAGATCCAATCGACGCCCGATTCGCCGCGCCGCCCATCGCAGCGGCGCGAAGCGGAAATAGGCGGGAAGCTCGCGCTCCATCAGGCCATGCATCCCGTAGATCAGTGGGATGCCTTGGGCGCGGGCCAAAGGAGCGGCGATGCGCAACGCCTCGATGTTGTGCGCGTGGATGAGATCGGGCGGCGCGCTGGCGATCTCCTCCCGCAGCGCCCGGCTCAAGCGGCGATTCAGCGGGAACTTGCCGACCCACGGCCCGGCGCGAATGCGCGGAGCAATCCCGATGCCCCGGCAGGCGATATGGCGAATCCCCGCCGGCGTCGCGCCCGTTCCGCCCGGGTACGTGAGGAGCCGAACTTCGACGCCAGCGCGCGCCAGCGCCCCGGCCAAGCCGGCGACGTAGACCTGCGATCCCTGCGGCGCGGGGAACGGGCAGGCGGCGGCCATCAGAACGCGCAATGGGCGATCGGCGACGGGAGCCATGAACGAGAGAGTCTATTCAGACTATGAAGCAACCTCATGCCCCCCGGCCGAAGCCGGAGGCAAAGGAGAGCCCGCTGAAACGGGCTGAGACCATTGGGCAGCTGTGGCTTTCCGGCCTATGCATTGTCCAAGTCCGACTGCAAAAGCGCGCAGGCGGGAACGCCTACGCCACTTCAGTCGGAATCGGCAGCCCGCCATAGAGTTCGTGGCTCAAGTAGCGCTCGCCGAGGCTGGGGAAGATAACGACGATCCGTTTGCCTTCGCCCAGTTCGCGCGCCATCTTCAATGCGGCCCAGCACGCCGCGCCGGAGGAGATGCCGCAGAAGACGCCCTCTTCGCGCGCCAAGCGGCGGGCCAGTTGCAGCGCGCCCTCGTAGGGCACCTTGATCACGCGGTCGATGTAAGCGCTGTTGTAAACGTCGGGCACGAACCCCGCGCCGATCCCCTGGATCTTGTGCGGACCGGGCTTGCCGCCGGAGAGGACGGGGGACTGATCGGGTTCCACCGCGCAGATCAACACCTTCTTCAGCCGCTCCTTGAAGACCTGGCCGCAGCCCGTGATCGTGCCGCCCGTGCCGACTCCGGCCACGAAGGCGTCGAGCCGGGATTCGACCGCTTCGAGGATTTCCAACGCGGTCGTTTGGCGGTGGATCTCGGGGTTGGCGGGATTCTTGAATTGCTGCGGCATGAAGGCGTGCGGCAATTCGGCCAGCAGTTGCTCGGCCCTGCGGATCGCGCCGGGCATGCCCTCGGCGCCGGGGGTGAGGATCACCTCGGCCCCGAGCGCGACCAGGACGCGGCGGCGCTCGACCGTCATCGTGTCCGGCATGGTCAGGATCAGCCGGTAGCCCTTGACCGCCGCCGCCAACGCCAGCGCGATGCCGGTGTTGCCGCTGGTCGGCTCGACGATGACGGTCTTGCCCGGGGTGATCACCCCTTCCTCCTCCGCCTTCTGGATCATGTAGAAGCCGATGCGGTCCTTGACGCTGCCGAGCGGGTTCATGGACTCCAGTTTGGCCAGCACCTCGGCCATGCCCGGCTCGACCACGCGGCGCAGGCGCACCAAGGGGGTGCAGCCGATCAGTTCGATGACGTTGTCGGCGATCAGGGGGCGTTGTCTCATGGGGGTTCTCCGAAAGAGGCTGAGACGCGGGCGCGGTTTGGCCGATCTTCGAGAGGCCTTCGAAAATCGCTCTGCTTCCGGTGTAGCAAATCCGATGCTAAACAATCTTGGCGCCCCTGTCCATCGGGATTCCCGGTGGCGAGGTTCGGAGGGCGGCCTTCAGAGTCGTATAGGTTCTATAGATCCTATACGCCCTATACGACTCTGAAGGCCGCACTCCGAACCCATGTGCGAAAATGAGTTGTCAACTCCGGATGGGCCAAGAAGAATTCGCTGAACGCGGAGCCGGAATCGACCAGCTTGGCCTGCGGCGCATTTCGCCCAGGCCGCGAAGGAGAAGCGCCATGCAAATCGGCATCATCAACGCCTTGTCGGCGAAGAAGAACGTGTTGGAGAAGGTGCAGCGGTTCGGGCTGCGGGTCTGCCAACTCAGCTGCTGGGACCAGGACCTCTATACGGAGGAAATCGCCAGGAACGTGGCCGAATCGTCGAAGGCCGGCGGCGTGCGGGTGTGCGCGCTATGGGCGGGATACCCCGGCGAGCACGAGTGGAATTTCACCCGGGGGCCCGCGACGCTGGGGCTCGTGCCGCCGGAACTGCGGGCGATGCGCATCGCGGCGTTGAAGAAGGGGGCCGATTTCGCCCGGAAGATCGGCGCGCCGGCGATGATCACCCATTGCGGCTTCATCCCCGAGAACATGAACGATCCGCTCTATGAAGGCACGGTCGCGGCGGTGCGCGAGGTCGCGGCGCACGCCGAGAAACTCGGGCTGGGCTTCTGGTTCGAAACCGGCCAGGAAACGCCGGTCGTGCTCCTCCGAGTCATGCAGGACGTGGGAACGGGGAACCTCGGCATCAACCTCGACCCGGCGAACCTGATCCTCTACGGCAAGGGCAACCCGGTCGATTCGCTCGACGTCTTCGGCGCGTCCATTCGCAACGTCCACATCAAGGACGGGCGCTATCCGACGGACGGGCGCAACCTGGGCAAGGAGACGCGCATCGGCGAGGGCAAGGTGGATTTCCCGGTCCTGTTCCGGCGCCTGCGCGAGAAATTCCGCTTCGACGGCGAACTGATCATCGAGCGCGAGACCCAGGAAGGCGCCGAGCAGGACCGCGATATTCGGGAGGCGGTGGAGAAGATCAAAGGCTGGGGCGGAGTGATCTGACAGTGGCGCAGGCTTTTCCGCCTGCGCGCTTTGGGCATGTCGCGGCGGTTCGAATATGCGCAGGCGGGAAAGCCCGCGCCACTCAAGCCGCAAAGAGTTCCGGAAGAATAGATTGAAGCCACCTTTAGACTTCGGCGGCCGCCTCTCGCGCCCGGATGGCGTCCTCGCGCGATGGAGAACTGCTCTCGTCGGGGTAACGAACGCCCACCGCATAGGGATCCAGAATACTGAGGGCCGCGCGAAGAGATTCCGCTTCGGGCCGCGAACGTTTCACTCGATCGAGGAGGAGAAGCAGGTCGTGGGAGAGAGGATAGTCCTGGTTGTGAGCCACAAGAGAGGCTTTGAGGAATCTCTCTGCCGCCTGCTGGCAATGAAAACAGACCATATCCGCGGGGCACTCTTCGGCGTGCAGATTGTTGTCCGCACTGAGCAGGTCATGCAGCGCTTTCTCGATCCACGGCTTCGCGGCGTCCCTTTCCGTGCTCATAGATGATCTTCCCCTCCCGCAGCACGTTGGATACGAAGGAATAGCGGAATCGTCTTCCCTCTTCGATCTCTTGCGGCGTATAGACAAGCAAGTCCCAGCCCACGACATACGGGCTGATCAGGTCCTTCAGTCCCCGCGTTCGCTTGTGACGCGGCAGGTCGCTTTCCGCGATGATCAGCAGGTCCACGTCGAAGTGCTTGCCGGCCTCGCCCCGCGCGTAGGAGCCAAACAGGATCACCCGTTCGGCGTTGGCCGCTTCGCCAAGCCGCGCCGCAATCCGCTGGATGTGTTGCATATCGACCATGACCCAGCGTACCCCACGAACCGCGAAGTTTTCAAGCACGATCTTCTGTCAGCGCTGCTCCCGCCCCAGCGTCTCGTTTAGGCTGCCGGTGCGATAGCCTTCGAGATCGAGGGCGACGTAGGCGAAGCCGCAGGACTTCAATTCGCGGGCGATGGTCGCGCGCGTGGCGGGATCGAGCATCCGCTCGATTTCCGAGGGGCCGACTTCGATGCGGGCGATCGGGCCGTGATGGCGGAGGCGCACCTGGCGGAAGCCGAGGTCGCGCAGCAGCTTCTCGCCGCGGCCCACCATGTCCAGTTTCTCCTTGGTGATCTCCTGTCCGTACGGAATGCGCGAGGACAGGCACGCCCCGGAGGGTTTGTCCCAGTTGGGCAGGCCGAGGGCCAGGGCCAGGGCGCGCACTTCGGCCTTGGTCATACGGGCTTCCTTGAGCGGGCTGACGACGTTGGCCTCGGCCGCCGCGCGCATCCCCGGGCGAAAATCGCCGACGTCGTCGAAGTTGTCGCCGTTGCAGAGGACCTCGGCGCCGACCTCGCGCGCGAGTTCGGCCAGGCGCTCGAACAGCTCGGATTTGCAGAAGTAGCAGCGGTTCGGCGGGTTCGACGAGTAGTTCTCGATGTCGAGTTCGCTATAGGAGACCGTGCGCAGATTGAAGCCCTGCCCGGCGGCCAGGCGCACGGCGGCGTCGAATTCGTCGCTTGTCAGCGTTTCGGATTTCGCGATGACGCCAAACGCGCGCTCGCGTCCGAGAGTGTCGGTGGCGACCTTGAGGATGAGCGTGCTGTCGACGCCGCCGCTGAAGGCGACCAGAACCTTGGAATAGCGCCCCAGGATGCGGCGCAGTTCCGCGTGCTTGGCTTCGATCTCGGGCGATACGGATTCTTTGATTTCAGTCGGGTTCATGGATGCATCTATGGTGAAACGTGGTCCTTGCGGCGATAGAGGGCGCCTCTCTTCTGGCCCTCAAGTTTCCCACTCGCCGCCCAATGGGTCAATGCGGTTTGTGGCGTGGACATTCCAGCGGGCGCATCTTGATACTGCTACGGCGAGGTCGCCGCGCCAACGCGACAGTCGGCCGCCATGTCGATCGATCGACGCAACGGTAGCAGTGTCAAGATGCGCCCTCGCGCCTGCCGCAAATCCTTGATCCGTGGTTTGGCGGGTGTATTCTATGGCGCAATGGAGTTGTCGTGGGCGGACGATTCGGCGGAGATTCGACCATGGCCCGCGACACAGGTTCGATCGCGGCTTCCACGATGCAACGCCCGATCCCCAAGAACGTTCATCCTGACGCGGCTTCCGTGGACATCGTTTTTTCAGGAGATTCACTGACGAAAGGCAGGTTTCCATGATCGACAATGTGGCTGTCGTCGGCGCCGGGACCATGGGGCGCGGCATCGTCTGGGCGCTGGCGCGGGCGGGCGTGCGCGTCGTCTTCAAGGAGATCTCGCCCGACGCCGCCAAGCGCTCGCTTGAACTGCTGGGCGCCGAATTGGATCACGAGATCGAGCGCTGGGGCCTGACGAAAGGCGAGAAGACGGTGATTCTCTCGCGCGTCCAGGCCACCACCAACACCGACGACCTGGCCACCGCCTCAGTCCTGATTGAAGCCATCCGCGACCACCTGGATCTGAAGCAGGCGGTCTTCGCCAGCCTCGATCGGCGCATGCCGCCCGCGATGGTGTTCGTCACCAACACCTCGTCGCTGTCGATCACCGAACTGGCCCAAGCCACCACGCGGCCCGACCGCTTCGTCGGCATGCACTTTGCCATGCCGGTGCAGAAGCGGCCGCTGGTCGAGATCGTCCGCGGGCTGAAAACCAGCGACCAAACCGTGGCGTTGGTGCGCGAACTGGCCGGGCTGATGGGCAAGACCGCGGTCGAGGTGTTCGAATACCCCGGCTTCCTGACCACGCGGCTCATCCTGCCGTATCTCAACGAAGCCATGCACATCGTGTTGGAAGGCGTCGCCTCCGCGGAAGACGTCGACACGGCGATGAAACTGGCCTACGACTTCCCGATCGGCCCGCTGGCCATGGCCGACAAAATGGGGCTGGACGAGGTGATGCTGTGGATGGAGCACCTGTTCCACGAGTTGGGCGAGTTGAAGTACCGCCCCTGCCCGCTGCTGCGCAAGATGGTGCGGGCCGGGCGCCTGGGCGTGAAGACCGGCGAGGGGTTTTTCAGGTACGACGCCAGCGGGGCGCAGATTCACGCCGACAAAGGCGCCCCGTCGTCCAAGGAAGGGAATGAACTATGAAAGTTCTGGTCCTAAACTGCGGAAGTTCCTCCGTCAAGTTCCAGTTGATTGAAACCAGCCTGGAGGCCATCGAGCAGAGCGCCGACGAGCGCCTGGCCTCCGGCGGCGTCGACAAGATCGGCATGGACGCCTCGATCATCACCTACCAGCGGCGCGATGAGCCCCCGGTGAAGACGACGGCCCTGGTGCTGGAGCATCAGACCGCCATTGAGAAAATCCTGGCGGTCCTGACCGACCCCGAGCACGGCGTGATCCGGGATAAACAGGAGATCGAGGCCGTCGGCCACCGGGTGGTGCACGGCGGCGAGAAATTCTCCGGCTCGGTGCTCGTGACCGAAGAGATCGTCGCCCAAATCCGCGAGTGCATCGAACTGGCCCCGTTGCACAATCCCCACAACCTCAAAGGGTACGACATCTCGCGGCGCCTGCTGGCCCACGCCACCCATTGCGCGGTCTTCGACACCGCCTTCCACCAGACGATGCCGCCGCGGGCCTACATGTACGGCCTGCCCTACGTCCTCTATCCGCGCCACGGCATCCGCCGCTACGGGTTCCATGGGACGTCGCACCGCTACCTGATCTTTCGCCTGGAGCGGCTGCGCAAGCGCCCGCGCCCGGAGTTCAAGGCCATCACCATCCACCTGGGCAACGGCTGCTCGATGGCGGCGGTCGCGGGGGGGCGCTCGATCG
>JAPLSS010000318.1 GCA_026398515.1 Candidatus Sumerlaeota bacterium
GATGGCGTCGGCCATCGGTACGGTCGGGCGCCCGTCGATGCACAACGTCGGCGCCCCGTCCGCGCGCTCGATGCGCGCCGGGGGGCCAAAGGCGCGCGCCACGCCCGGCCTGGCGCCGAACAGGGCGAGAAGAAACAACGCGTCACGTGTGATTCGGCGCATAAACCGGCCTTCGCCCCCTGGGGTCCGCGACATTCGACCCATGCGCGGCGCGCTTTGCGACTAAGGAAACGCGATTTAGGCTGAGTCTAGTGCGAATGCGCCGCCGGGGGCAATCCGAAAGAGCCGCGGCGGATCAGGCCGCGCCTCAGGCCGGCGAACAGATGGTGGAAGCCTCTGCCCGGAACCGACTCGCCCCGCGGATACACGCCGATGAACCCGCGCTTGTCCGACAGTGGATCGGGCCTCAGCCCCCGCTCGGCGGCCTCGGCGGACCCTTCGCCGCCATGGAACGCGAGCGCAGGCGGCACGGCCTTAGACCACCTGAAGGCGGGACTACGAACCTGCGGCGACCGGCTTGATCGCATGGCTGTCCAAGTTCAAATCACAGAACTGATCGGCCTTCACATTGGAAAACGCCGCGGTCTTGCCGTCGAGCAGCGCAACCATGATATCGACGCGATCTTGCGTGCCCAAGCCGAAATGCGCCTCCATCGGGCAGCCGGACTTGTAGCTATCCTGGGGGAAAATGACGCGCAGGCCGAGCAGCCGGCCGCTTCCCGGCTCCTGCGCTTCGACCCGCGCGCCGATCAATTCCGAATCCTTCACGCCGGAGAAGCGCAGGCGCAGCCAGTGGTTCATCCGCGCGCCGTGTTCGCCCGTGTTCCAGTAGACCTTGCTCTCATAGCGCTCCATGTTGCGCGCCACGCCCGAGTTGTCGGGATCGGCGGCGATGATCAGATCGAGGAGGCCATCGTTGTTGAGATCGGCCGCCTCGGCGGCGATGCCCGACGAGTCCAGCCCGCTAAACGTCGTCGGCTCGGGCTCGAACGTCCCGTCGCCGCCTGCGGTGAGCCCCGCCGAACCGCGGTTCATGAAGAGCATCGCGCGGGTTTGCAACGCGACCATTTCGTGGCGGTCGAGCACGACCACGTCCTGCCAGCCGTCGTTGTTGAAATCGCCGAAAACCGCGTCGGAGTAGTAGGGCCGATTCACCGTGGGATCGGCGCTCATGATAACGCCGGGCTGCGCCACGGACGGCTGCCCCAGCGCGCGCGTTCGCCCAAGATTGGGAACCGGGCAGTCGAAGAACTTGAGCCAGCCGCCATAGTTCCAGTTGATCGCGTCCAGGCCCGACTTCGCCGTCGCCTCCTGAAACTTGAAACTCCCCAGGTTATGCCAGAATCGCCCGCTGACATCCTCGGCGCGCGGCGCCCAGTAGGGGCTGTCTGGGCCGACGGCCAACACGTCGAGCAGGCCGTCGTTGTCCACGTCGGCGAGGGAGACATAGGGCAGGCCCGGACCGACTTCCACCGGCTCGTACAGTTGCTTCGCCTTGTCGTATTTCAAGCGCCCGACGCAGGCCAGGCCGTTGTCCGTGACGTTCTCGAAGCGGAACTGCCCGGTTTCCTTGAGCAGGTTCTTCCAGCAGAAGACGCCTTGCCGGTATTCGCCGGGGCAGTAGGGCAGATCGGGCGCCGCGCAGTCGACATGATAACTCTGAATTAGGTCAAGATCGCCGTCGTTGTCGAGGTCGCGCAGATTGATGTCGGGGCCGGCCTTGTCCCTGTTCGAATCGTGGTAGAAGCCGCCAAAATCCGGAACGAGGTCCGCCCCGCTTGCGGTGAGCCGTGTCGAACCGCCTGTGGTGAGCGAAGTCGAACCACCGATGTCTTGGAACGTGCCGTCCTCAAACTTCGCGCCCTTGGACTGGAACACGTAGAGCCGGCTGTGGGGAAAGCCGCCCATCGCGTTCTTGATGTTGTCGCAGCCGACGGCCACGTCCAGCCAGCCGTCGCCGTTGACGTCGCCGATCGAAGGCTGCCGGTTATAGGCGTCTTCGTTCTGAATGCCCATCGGGGCGGAGACGTCGCGAAACGTGTCCCATGACCCCGCGCTGACGAGCAGCGAGTTGCCGACGGAGTTTCCGCGGCGATTGCTTTCGCCGGATGACATCGCAGCGTTCCGCGTAACAAACAAATCCAGAAAGCCATCGCCATTGAAGTCGGCCAGGACCGGGACCTGCCCGCGGCCGAAACTCTCCGGCGCGACCTTGGAGTCCAGGATCTTGATGGGCCACGCCTTGAATTGGAAGTTCCCCTGGTTGAGGAAAGCACGCAGTTTCTCGCCCGATCCCCCCGCGCCCCCGCTCCCGCGCGGCGCGGAATAGGCGGCGACGATGTCCATCCAGCCGTCCTTGTTGAGGTCGACGAGCGCGACGCCGTTCATGCCTTCCTGAAGGCCGGTCACGCCGGGGACGATGATGCTTTCGAAGAGCTGCCCCCGGCCGGCCGCATCGCGCGCGGGATCGCCATCGGGCATCTTCTTCAGCGGCGGCTCTCCGGGGCGCGTCGGCTCGGCAAGTTCCTCCTTGTGGGGCGCGGGCTTGGCCCCGCCTGCGGCCAGGCCAAGGAGCTGGCCTGCCTTCTGGGCGAGGGATGGCCGGGGTGGCGGCGCGGTGGACGAAGTGGACGGGGTGGACAGCGTGGACGGAGCAGACGGGGCGGACGCCGCCTTCCGGGCCAGGAATCGCCCGATTGATGGTCCGGGCTTGAGTGTCGCGGGGGAGCTTGCCGCGGCGCGTTTCCCGGCCTGTCCAAAGGCGATTCCGGACAGAAGAACCGCGCCCACTGCGAAAAGCGCCATGGTCGAGTGGCGAGAGATCATTGCTAGTTCCCTTCGGACTTCGATGCCGGCCGGCTCACTTCTCTTTCGGCGGCGAGGTCACGATGATCTTGTCCGGGTCCTTCGATCCCGGCGGCTTTTCCGTGCCGATCCGGGCGCGCAGTTCGGGAGAGAGGGTCGCGGGATCGATCTTCGTGCCGGTGATGTCGATGGTGGCGCGCATCGTCGCGAAGCCGGCGGGCAGCGACGTGAGCGGATTGTCTCGCACGCGCAGTTGGTTGACGATCTGCACTTTCCCGAACGCCTCGGGCAGTTCGGCGATGCGGTTGTCGGAGAGGTCGCACACGCGCAGCAGCGTCAGGTTCGCGATGCTGTCCGGAATCACGGCGATCTGGTTGTGGGCCATGTTGAAATGGCGCAACTCCTTGAGATTGCCGATCTCCGGGGGCAGCACGCTGATCTGGTTCTCGGAGAACTGCAGTTTCTTCAGCCGCGTCATGCCGAAGACGAACGCCGGGATTTCCGTGAACTGGTTCGCCGAGAAGTACATCCCCTCCAGGCTGTCCATCTCCGTCAGCGCATGGGGCAACGCGGAGAGTTTGTTGTGGTTGAAGTAGATGAACTTGACGTTCTTCAGCGCGGCGATTTCGTCGGGGATGGCGGGGATCTGGTTCTCGTTGAAGAAGAGGTGCAGGTTCTTGACCGACGCGATGGGCGCCGGCTTTCCGCTGTCCTCGACGGTCAGCGCGCTGACGCCGGCGATGTCGGTCAGGCCCTGGCCGGAGAGGAGCAGCGCCTTGTCGCCTTCCTGCAGGTTGTTGGTCTGGTCCGTCGTGTTCGGCATCACCGTGCCCTTGGTGGCGAGGAAAAGTTTCAGCGGATGCTCCTTCGCGTACTCCGCGAGCGTGACCGCCTGGGACACACCGCCGCGCAACCCCAGCAGCAGAAGAACACCGGCGATTGTTTTCATGGATGCCATCCTTCCAACGCCGCGCCGTCGGGGACTTGCACGGTTGGCGGCCCCGTGAGCCAGCCGAGCGAGGCCAGGAATTCGTCGATGAGTTTGACCGTCGCCTGATCCCACGGCGGCTGGCTGGCGAAGGGGTGGGGCTGCCCCTCGGCGATGTAGAGATCCGCGCGCGCGCCGGCCGCGTTCGCCTTCTCGACGTACGCCTTTCCCTGGGGAAGCCAGCGGTCCTCCGAACCGCACATCACGAGGGTCGGCGGCGTGCCGGCGGAGATATACAACAAGGGCGAGATCGACTTGGCGACCTCGGCGCCCACTACTTCCGCGAATTGCGCGGCCCGGTCGGTGGTCGCCAAGTCGGTCACGCAGCTGATGAGGACCAGCGCGTCGGGGCGGCATGAGATCTTCAAATCGTCAGCCGGATCGTTCGGCGCGCCGTCGAGGCTGCAGCAGGCGGCCAAATGCCCGCCGGCGCTGCTGCCCCCGGCGGCGATGCGCTGGGGATCGATCCCCAGCGTCGCGGCGTTCGCGCGCAGCCAGCGCATGGCGCTCCGGGCGTCCTGAACGCAGACGTCGGGCGTGGCGCCGTCCTTCTTCCGAACGCGGTAGTCGGCGCGCGCGGCGACCATCCCGCGGGAGGCGAGGTAGGCGGCCTTGGTGCGGAATTGGTTGAGCGTGCTGACGCTCCACGCCCCGCCGGAAAAGAAGACGATGGCGGGGCGCTTGTCCTGCGCCTTCCACCCGGTCGGGAAGTCGAGGTAGACGCTCAGGTCGCGCTGCGGGGTCTTCTTGTAGGCGAAGACCTTCGCCGTGTCCGTGGTGCGCGCGTCCACATGCCCGGGCGCGGCAAAGCATGGAGAGGCGCGGCTGAGGAGGACAAACCCGATAGTTGGCAAGAATGGGCCGGCAAGGGAAATGAACGGTCGTCGCATCGTATTGTCTCCTTCCGAGCAATGCTGGGCCCCGCCGCGCCCCCAGCGACGCAAGGCCGACGGGCGCCACGAGCAGCCAACTCTCTTCTTCTTACAGCCCGCCGTGCACGTCGTAGGCGAACAGGCGGTCGCTGTCGCGCAGGTAGAGGCGCCCGCCGCAGACCACCGGATGCGTCCAACTGAGCCACTCGCTCGGCTCGGGCAGGTTGAATCGGCTGACGACTTCCAGTCCCGTCGGGGTCGCTCTGGTCAATCCCATCACGTGCTTTTCGCTCAACGTATAGAGCATGCCGTCGGCGTACGTCAGCGAGCCCTTGCCGACTCCCTGGCCCACCCAACGCATCGCGCCCGTCGCCCAGTCGAGGCAGACCCAACCCGCCTTGTTGTGAACCGTGCTGGCGCCGTAGAGGAAGCCATCGACCAACACCACGCCGCCGTGGTGGTTGTCGATGTCGCTCGTGCGCCAGACCTCTTCCACCGACGCCTTGGCGCCCTGGACGCGAATCCGCCATTTCACGGCGCCGACGCCGAGCGTGCTGACGCAGACATAGCCGTCGCGGCAGAGCGGCTCCATCGTGTTCTCGTCGGCGTAGGTCGTGTGCCCCTGACGCCAGAGGAGCTCGCCGGTGTCGGCGTTGACGCCGATCATCGCCTTGGATGTCAGCGTGACAATGAGCCGCAAGCCGCCGCATTCGGTCAGCGCGGGCGAGGCGTAGCCGGCCAGATCGCCCACGCCTCTCGCCTGCCAGACCGTGCGGCCGGTCCGCTTGTCCAGCGCGACCATGCACGCCTTGGGGCCGCCGGGGCAAGCGATCACGCGCTCGCCGTCGATGAGCAGCGACTCGGCCTGGCCCCAACGCAAATTGCCGCTGCCGAATTCCTTGAGGATGTTGAGGCCCCAGACTTTCTCCCCCGTCGCGGCGTTAAGACAAACGATGTCGCCCACGGCGTTCTCATGGTAGAGGCGGTCGCCATCGAGGGTCGGCGTGCCGCGCGCGCCCGGGTGTTGCCCAGTCCAGGCGATGCCGTTGGGGACTTGCCAGAGGATGCGGCCGTTCATATCCATCGCGGTGATGAGAGTCTTGCCCTCGACCTCGCCCGCCGTGTAGATGCGGCCCTTGGCGATGGAGACGCAGGCGTAGCCGTAGCCGATCCCCTTGGCGGTCCACAGGAGTTTCGGCCCCTCCGGCGGCCACTGCTTGAGCAACGCGGTTTCGCTGGAGCAGTTGTCGCGATGGGGGCCATGGAATTGCGGCCAATACGGCGCCTCGTCCGCGGCGCGACCAGGCGCGGACAAAGCGGTCAACAACGCCAACAGTGGGAAACACCGATACAACATGGGCTACGTCCTTGCGGTTTTGAAAGTCTTCACCTCAGCCATCGGCCACAGTCCGCCCCGTCCATCTCGTCCATTTTCGTCCATCCCGTCCACTCCGTCCACTCCCCCCTCAAAACGGCGCCGCCCCGCGTTTTGAGAAACGCGAAGAGACGATCAGTGTCAACAGAATCAGTCCGGTCAGCAGGACGCTGTAAGCCGCCGCCATTTCGTAACGCACCCGCAGCAGATTGTAAATCTTGACGGCGATGGGCATGGTGTCGGTGACGTAGAGAAGAATCGAGGAGACAAACTCGCCCAGCGCGGTGACGAACACCAACAGCGCCCCCGCGAACAGGCCCGGCGCCACCAGCGGCAGGACGACCGTCCACAGCGTCCGCTTCGGCGTCGCTCCCAGATTGAGCGCCGCCAATTCCAGGTTCGGGTCCAGCGTTTCGAGCGAGGCGGTGGTCGAGCGATACGTCAGCGGAATGTAACGGATGAAGTAGGCCAGCGCCAGGATCGCCACCGTGCCATACAGCCGCGCGCCGAAGGTGAGAGCCGACGGACGGTTGAACGCCTG
>JAPLSS010000131.1 GCA_026398515.1 Candidatus Sumerlaeota bacterium
GGGGCCGCAGGAACTCCGGCGCCAGACGCCGCGGGCTTTGGAGTCCCTCGAGACAATCGAATACGACCCGGGCGTCTTCGCGAGACCCATCGCCTTTAACTGCATCCCGCACATCGACCGCTTCATCGAGGACGATTACACCCGCGAGGAGTGGAAGATGGTCCACGAGACGCGCAAGATTCTCGGCGACGCGGCCTTGCGCATCAGCGCGACGGCCGTGCGTGTCCCCGTTTTCGTGGGGCACAGCGAGGCCGTCTGGGTAGAAACCGAGAAGAAACTGTCGGCCGGCGAGGCGCGCGACCTTCTGCGCGCGGCGCCGGGCGTCGTGGTGATGGATGAGCCCGCGGGTGACGGCGTGCGGACCTACCCGACGGCCCTGGACCTTCTGCGGCCGGAGTACCGGGACATGACGCTCGTCGGCCGCATCCGCGAGGACACGGCCTCGGACCGCGGCCTGGCGATGTGGGTCGTCGCAGACAACATCCGCAAGGGCGCCGCCCTGAACGTCGTCCAGATCGCCGAGGCGCTACTCGAAAAGGGATACCTGAAAGCCTGAGGCTTGAGGGGGAGGGCGGTCGGCTGCACGCGCGGTCCGTTGCGAGGCCGCAAGGGGGTGCACAATGGAAGACGCCAAGCCGTTCAGTCGCGACGAAGAACACCTCAGGCTTCTGAAGATCTTTTACTACATTTTCAGTGGGATCACGGCTTTTTCAGCCTCCATTCCTCTCATTCACGTCGCGATTGGCATCATCATACTGATCGCGGCTGCGGCCGGCGGCGGGGAAGAGAGGGGGCCGCCGGCTTTTTTGGGACTCCTCTTCGTGTGCGTCGGGGGCGCGATAGTTTTGATCGGCTGGACGCTCGCGATCTGCGCCTTTTTTGCCGCCCGTTGTCTTTCCAGACGCACGGCGTACGTCTTCTGCTTCGCCATCGCCGTCTTGAATTGTTTGTTAATCCCTTACGGCACGGTTCTGGGCATTTTCTCGATCCTCGTGCTTGTGCGCCCGTCGGTGAAGGCGATTTTCGAACGGACTCGGGCGCTGCAGAACGCCCCGGCGGCGATGCCTTAGTGCTACGACGCTACTTGCTGCGCGGCGGGTCCGGAGTTTACCCGCCCGTGGCGGGCACCCACCGCGCGAAATGCCTTTGTAGCGTTGTAATATTAGCGCGGGGCGGAGAAACCCTGCCGGCATCGCCGCGGAATGCCGTTGACCGCCACCGGGGTTCCTCTAGAATGGTCCCCGAGAGGAACCGAGGACGCGACTCTTGCGCGCGATTACGTTCCACATTTCGGCTGCGAAGTGGCTTCTCTGTAAGGCCGTCGGGCGATTCAAACGAAGCATCTTCTGGGGCCGGGCCTCGACCATCCGCCTCCGCGACATTCCCGAGCAGGCGCTCCCGGGCGACAAGTGGGTCCGCGTCCGGCCGCGCCTGGGCGGCGTCTGCGGCAGCGACATGGACAAGATTCTCCTGGCGGCCCCGCCGGACAAGTTCGCGCGGGCCCTCATCATCGAGCCCATCGTCCTCGGACACGAGAACGTCTCGACCGTTCTGGAGTGCGGGCCCGGTGCGGCGGGCGTCCGTCCGGGGGCGCGCGTCAACGTGGACCCGGTTATCTCTTGCGCTGCGCGCGGTCTGGCGCCCTGTCCCTCGTGCCGCGCGGGCCAGACG
>JAPLSS010000750.1 GCA_026398515.1 Candidatus Sumerlaeota bacterium
GCCGACGTCCCCGTCGGCTTCCATCACAAGAAATTCACTATTGCAGCCGACGAGGACGTCGGCGCTCCCAGGAACCGCCCCTCCCCGACTCCGGTCCGGCGAAAGGAGGCATTTCGATGAATGCCGCCCGCGGAAATCCCCGAAATTCCGTTTCCCTCCTCGCGCTTCTCGGCCTTCTCCTGCCGCTCCCAGCATTCGCTGCGACGACATGGTATGTCGACGCCGCGGTGAGCGCGTCGGGTGACGGCCTGTCCTGGTCGACCGCGAAGAAGACCATCCAGGAGGCGGTCGACGCAGCCACCGGAAGCGACGAGCTGTGGGTGGCTGAGGGTACGTACAATGAGCACATCGCCCTGAAATCCGATCTTTCTCTGTACGGTGGGTTTTCGAAAAGCGAGTCCTCGATAGGCGAGAGGGATCTGTCAGTCCACCAGACCATTCTCGATGGAACTGACCTAACAGAGACGCAGATTTTCCTGGGGATGAACGCGGATAGCTTCACAATTGACGGGTTCAACACTCAGAACACAGGAAGCGGCGTTTCCGCAAGTTTTGCCAGCGGAAATAGCCATATCAGGAATTGTTCCTTCACCAAAAGTTATTATTCTGCGGTCTACATCGGGCATGTGACATGCGATATTGAGAATTGCTATTTTGGGGGAAACCAGAATACCGGATATGGCGGCGCGGCGGTGACTGCTGCCTCGGTGTCCGATTGCAGGATTCTCGACTGCGTCTTTGAGGGCAATCACAGCCAGTTCTACTACGGTGCGATTTGCCTGGGAAACTGCCCGAATGCCGAGATCTCCTCGTGCACGATTCGGAATAACTCCGTGGGGCCAGCGACGCAGAGCGAGGGCGGCGGGATCTACAACGACAGCATCGGCGTCACGATCAAGGACTGCACCATCACTGGCAATTCCGCGGGGACGGGCGGGGGGATATATGGGGCCGCTACCATTGCGAACTGCTATATCGCGAACAACCACGCGGACTATGGAGGCGGGGTTTTCGCCCGCAGCCGCACCAATCCCGTCATTGCCAATTCCATCATCGCCAACAACACTGCGGTCCACGGCGGCGGGGTCTACGGCGAGTCCTACAGTATGACCAACTGCACGGTCGTCGGAAACGTAGCTACCGGCAGTTATCGCGCCGGTGGTGGACTGTTCTGCGCCACGGGCGTTGTTGGTCCGCCCTATCCGCCTCTTCCCGTCCCTTCCGATCTGTACGTGACGAACACGATCTTCGCCAACAACTCGCCCAACGCCATTGGGTATGATTCCGACTCGTTCCTGTACCCCAAGAACAATCTCTTCAACGGGAACCCAAACGCTGTGCAAACGTATGCGGATACTTATCCCACCGGCGCGGACCTGAACGTTTCCCTGCCGCATTTGACCGGTTCGGGGAATATCGACGGCGATCCGGCGTTTGTCAATGCGGCGGCGGGGAATTACCACTTGCTGCCCAGTTCCGCCGCCATTGACCGCGGGACGACCGTGCCGCTGACGACGGATTACGACGGCGCGCCGCGGCCGGTCGACATCCCCGGCGTCGGCACCGACCACACCGGCGAGGAATTCGACATCGGCACCTTTGAGTATCAGGACCCGCATGCCCCCGCGCTGCATTTGGCGGGCGACGCCGGCGGCGGCCTGCTCGGCATGATCTGGAGCGACGACGGCCCGACGACGCCCTCGCAGTATCTGGGATGCGTGTATGACCTATATGAGGGTCGGTACGTTGCACGCGGCGCCGGGGGGACCATCTGGTATCCGTTTCCGCCGGCGGCGCGGACGGCCCTGCTCGACGTGGCGCAAACGGGCGCCTACCACGCCTGGATCTCCAGCCAATGGTGGGACGGGACGTGGCTGCCGTGTCTCGATCCCAAGACTCTGATCGTCTATAGCGGCACGCCGCACGCGTCTACGGGCCTTTCGGTCGAAGACCGCGGCGGCGGGGTCTGGCGGCTGCACTGGAAGCCGGAGATCTATGGGACGTGGCTCGACCAGATCGCCATCTACCAAAACGACATCGGCTGGATCGCGCCGCTGGACGGCCCCTGCCATGCTTTCCCGCAGTTCTCGCCCTGGACCTTTCTCGACTATGGCGGCCTGGCCTACGATTCCTCCAAAGGTGATTTCTTCGCGGGCTGGGCCGACTTCGCCCTTCCCCCCGGCGGCTCGTTCGTCTTCTTCCTCAATTTCAAAGCCTGGGACGCCGCCACCGACGGCCCCTTCGCCTTCGCCGCGACAAACTGAGTCCATTTCCAGACGGAGCAGGAAGAAATGGCAAGGTCATGGGGGGCAAAATCATAACGACAGGATCAAGTCGTTTTGTGATTTTGTCCCCCCCCTTGATTCTGCCATCGCCGGCGTTCTTTGTGGCGTAGGCTTTCCAGCCTGCGCGTTGTTCCATTCGGCGTTCGGACCCGCGCAGGCTCGAAAGCCTACGCTACGAACCACGCCTATCTCCTGTTCTCCGCCAGCGGAACTCCGCGCCGCTGTGTCGCTGGCGCGGACGGGGGTGTTTCGACGGGCAGCGTCTCGCCGGCAGGCGCCTCGCCCCTATCCCTCAAAGCACACTCCGTCCTTCTCCAGGGCGCGGCGCAGAGTCGCGTAGCGCAGTTCGCGCGCGCCGAGATTCCCTTCGGCGCAGAGGGCGGCGGCGGTTCCAGCCGCCTGTCCCTGGCCCATGCAACAGACGGTGTTGCGGGTGGACATGTGGGCGTCGTGGTTCGAGGTGATCATCATGCCGGCCGCCAACAGATTGTCGATCCCCGCCACCCGCAGCGCCCGATAGGGGACGCCGTAGGTCCCGCCGTTCTTGATCTGGAGGCGGGGAGCGGAGTCATGAAAGCCGTAGATCATCACGTCGTCTTCGAAGTGCCGGCCTTCGAGCACGTCGGACAGCGTAATGTCGTAATCACAGGCGATCAACCGTCCGCGCCGGATGCACAGGCTGGGGCTGGTCCGCGCGATGAACGCCTTGTCGCAGCCGGGGACGTATTCGCGGAACAAGTCGATGGCCTTGGCCTGGCGGCGCCGCAGTTCCAGCTCCGCTTTGGCCACGGCGTCCCGGTCGGTGGGGCTCTTTGGCATCTTGAAGTTCAACTTGATGAACATGAAATAGTCGTCATGCACGGTGGTGGTCACCGTGGCCAGGCCGATCTTGCGCGCCTCCTCGGCGAAGCCGGGCGGAAGGCTCTTCGGGTTGCCCTGCAGGCGGACGATCTGGCCGTCCTTGCCGTCGCGCCGGCCTTCGCTGTATTGGGTCAACGCGTCGTGCGATTCGAGGAAATCGCGGTATTTCTCCACGCTGACATTGGCGATGCCGATGCTGTTGGCCACCGAGTAGTCGTTGGGTTCGGAGTATTTCGCCCCCGCGAAGGCGGACAAATCGCCGTATCCCGTGCAGTCGACAAACGCCTTGGCGCGGAACGCTTCCCGCCCCGACCGGCTTTCCACCATGACGCCCTGAATCCGGCTCCCGTCCACGATCGCCCCGGTCAGAAGGGTGTTGACGCAAAGGAAGACGCCCGCCTCCTCCAGCATCTCGAAGGCGACGAGCTTGTACAACTCCGTGTCAATCGCCGTGCAGACCGAGTCGTAGTCGTATCCCTTCAGCATTTCGGCATGGCCGCTCGTGCCTCCCTTCTCGGAGAGGCGGTCGATGATCTCCTGGGGAATCCCCCGAACGACCTGGCGCTTCTCGACGCCGGGGAACGCTTTCCACAGGTTGTAAAAGCTGTGAAGCGCGGTGCCTCCTTCGACGGCGACGCCTCCGGGATAGCCTTTCGACTCGATGAGCGCGGTTCGGGCGCCCTGGCGCGCCGCGGCCGTCGCGGCGACGACGCCGGCCGTCCCGGCGCCGGCGACGACGACGTCGAACTGCCGCGCCGGCAGTTTCCGGGCAGGCTCTTCATAGTGCGTCATGAGACCTCTCCTTTGGCGTTCGTCGATCGGGCGGCCGCGCGTCCCGTCGCGCCGGGCGTCGCCTGCCTCTTTGGTACACGGATCGGGAAATGGAGTCACATGCAAAATCAACTCCCCGAAGAGGAACGATGGGAGTCTCGCCCTCCCTGCCGCGAAAAGAACCGTTGCCATTTTGCGCGGAGTTTCCGATTCAATGGCCCACAGGCGGCGCCGCGAACCGGGCGGGCACGTCCGGTCCAACGGAAAGGGCTACCCCAGCGAAAGGCCAAGACCATGAGAGCATCCCGGAATCCTTTGCGCGCCCTCTTGTATTCAGCCGCGGCGCTTTGCGGTCTGTTCCACTTCCACGCCGGGGCGCAAACCGTCCCCGTTCCAAATCCGTCCTTCGAAGAGGGCCACGCCGCGCCAAACGGCTGGACGCTGTCCGGCGGCCAGGGCGAATGGATTCGCGAGGGCGCCGAGGGGAATCGCGCCATCGCCGTGCGCGGCGACGGCAAAGGCGCCAACGCCTGGGAAAGCGAGCCGCTCGCGCTCGATCCCGCCGCCGTCTATCAACTGACCTTCGCCGCCCGAACCATGAAAGGCTCCAAAGGGACCGCCGTCGCCGGGCCGCGATTCTGCAACATGGACATGGCCGCTCCGCCGACGGAGTGGAAACGCTATTCGATGGTGTTCGTGGCGCCCGATTCGCCGGACCGGCGGAACGCCTTTCTTCGCTTCGGCCAGTGGCAGCTCAACGGCGAGATCCAGTTCGACGACGTGCGACTCGTTCGCGCGCAGCCGATCAACGCCAACGCCGGCGACCTCTCACTCGGCGAGGGGGAAAGCGCGCGGGGCAATGAATACCGCTTCCAGTTTCCCCTGCCCCCCTCGTGCGGCAACTGGAGCCGCCCCCTGGTTGGCGCCAGCGCGAACTACAACTCGAACCGCTGGTGGTTCACTGGCAGCGACGAAGCGGTCTACCGTCACGAAATCGGCCGGCGCCAACAGACGAAAGCCACGGTCGAAGCGGCGGTGACCTATTATCGCGGCGGCGAACTGGTCGTCGACGCGAGCGCCGATGGCCAAACCTGGACCGAGATCGGACGCATCGGCGGCCTGGAGTCCAAGGAATTCCCTCTGCCCGGCAGCCTCCTCCCCGCTAAGGCGGTTTGGGTTCGTTTCCGCACGCAGTCCGCGAAAGCCGAAGGCGCTGCGCTTGCGAAAGACGATTTCCAGGTCGGCCGGTATTCCTATACCGCTACGTTTGACGGCGAACCGGCGGAGTTGCTCGGCTCGACCCGATACCTGGCCGTAGGCGAAACCGATCCGCGCGTCGCGGTGGCGGTGGACTCTCTGGGCGAAGGCCTGCCCGGCGAGAACGTCGCGCGCCTGCGCCTTGCCGCTCCCCCCGCGACGGGTCCTGCCGGTTCGGCGACTCTCCCACCCCTGCGCCCGACGATCGAAGTGACGCAGAACGGCAAGTCCGTTCGGTCCTCCGCTGAGGTGAAGAACGGCTCCGGCGAACAGACCGTGAATCTTCCTTTCCAGATCCCGGACGCCGGAGAGGTGAACGTGCGGCTGTCCGTGGGCGCGGGCGTCAAGTATCTCGCGGACACCGCCTGGCGCATTGCCAGCTATTATTCCACCTCCTATGGCGAACGCCTGCCGGGCTCGAGCGGCGAGCTGGCCCTGTGGTGGGCCTCGTCGGGATGGAAAGTCCCTCCAAGCCGCAGGCCGCCCGACGCCCGGGGCGAAGCCATTCGGATCTGCGCCGCGCGCAACGAGGCCGAAGCGGCGCAGCTCGTCCTGTGTTCGGCGAGCGACGTGAATCTGCAAGTGGGGGCGACGGACCTGACGTTGGATTCCAAAGGCGCTACGATTCCTTCACGGGGCATCGAGTTGCTGCGCGAGCAATACCTGGACGTGGAACAACCAACCGATTGGTTTGGAGTCGCCGCCCCCTGGCCCGACCCTCTGCAGCCCATCGGCGGCGCGCTGGAGCTGAAAGCCGGCGTCAACCAGCCGCTCTGGGTGCGCGTGAAGGTCCCGCGCGGCGCCCCGGCCGGCGTGTACAGCGGCTCCATCGCGCTCAAGGGCGTGAACACGGACCTCAGCGTTCCGCTGCGCGTCGAGGTCTTTGACTTCGACCTGCCGGACCGTATGACGTGCGAGACCGCATTCGGTTTCTACCCGTCGCTCGTGTGGGACTACCAGGACCTCAAGACCGACGAAGAGAAGCGCGCCGTGCTGGACAAATACTGGGCCGACTTCAGCGCCCACCACATCTCGCCCTACGACCCCGCGCCGCTCGATCCGTTCAAGGCGAGCTGGCCCGGCGCCAAGAAAGGCGATTTCACGCCGGTTTTCGACTGGGCCGCGTGGGACCGGGAGGCGCGGCGGGTGATGGACGAATACCACTTCAACACGCTTCGGCTGCCGATGAGTTTCCTCAAGGCCCCGGGGCGCAAGCCGCCGTCCATGGCGGGATACGCCGAAGGCACGCCGGAATACCAGGAGGCGCTTAACAACTACCTCCACGCCCTGCAGGAGCATTTGCGCGAACAGGGCTTGTTAGATGAAGCGTATGTCTACTGGTTCGACGAGCCGACCACCGAGGAATACCCCTATGTGATGAACGGGATGCGCAAACTGAAGGAGGGCGCTCCCGACCTGCGGCGGATGCTGACCGAGCAGGTCGAGCCGGCGCTCGTCGGCGGGCCAAACCTTTGGTGCCCGATTTCCAACAGATACAACCACGAGCGGGCCGAGGAGCGGCGCAAGGCGGGAGAGCATTTCTGGTGGTACATCTGCACCGGCCCCAAGGCGCCGTATTGCACAGAGTTCATCGACCATCCGGCCACGGAGCTGCGCGTGTGGCTGTGGCAGACGTGGCAGCGCGGGATCGATGGCATCCTCATTTGGCAGACGAACTTCTGGACCAGCCCCAAGGCCTATGCCGACCCCGACCACCCGCAGAATCCCTATGACGATCCGATGAGCTGGCAGAGCAGTTCCAATGCCAAGCCCGGCGCGCGGATGCCGTGGGGCAACGGCGACGGGCGGTTCATCTACCCGCCGCTCGCCGCCGCCGACGCGCATCCCGCCGCGCCCGTCCTCGACGGCCCGGTCGATTCGATCCGCTGGGAAATGCTGCGCGACGGCATTGAGGACTACGAATACCTGGCGATCCTCAAGCGGTTGATCGAAGAGAAGCGGGCGAAGTTATCCGACGCGGAGAGACAACGCTTCGAAGCGCTGCTCGAAGTCCCCGAGTCGATCACCAAAGACATCACCACCTTCACCGCCGATCCCGCCCCCATCGAGAAACGGCGCGAGGAAGTGGCGCGGGCCGTGGAGTCGTTGGAGTAGTATCCTATGCTTTGGGTTTGCCTCGCCGTTTCGCCTCCCGGCTTGACTTCCCCTGGAGCCTGCGCAATGATTCCTATTGAGTAAGGGGAGACGGACGGTCGTGAGATCTCGGAGAAGCCATGCCTGTTATCCTGCGAGTGAAAGGATACCGGTTCTGGTTTTATGAAGCCGATCTTCGGGAGCCGTCGCATGTGCATGTGGGCAAGGGCGGCAGGGAAGCGAAATACTGGATTGATCCCGTGGCGCTCGCGCGCTCGGGCGGCTTCCGCGAAGAGGAACTCGGCGAAATCCAGAGGATCCTGGCCGAACACAAAGAGGTCTTGCTGATGGCTTGGCGAAAGGAACAAGAGAAACGTGGACGCGGTGAGAGCTAGAGTTCATGTTCGCGGCAACGATGCGTGCGTCGTGCCGATCCTCATTCCGGACTTGCAAGAGGTCCGGGCATTCGCCCGCGCCCTTCATGCCAAGGGTGTAGCGTGGCAGGGGGAGGTCTTCGGCTGGCACGCCGAGTACAACCCGGAGCGTCCGGAACCCCCGTTGGATTCCAAAATGACCTTCACCCCCGCCGATTTCTGCATCGGCGAAAGCGGCATTTGGTTCTTCTCGCTCATGTGGGAACGAGGACGGGATCAGGAACCGGTGGAGTTCCTTGATGACCACAACATCGAGGCCTGAGACTCGCAGCCAATCCTGCATCGCAGAATCCTACATCGCAGAATCCTACATCGCGGCCAATCCCGTCGCGGGCGCGGTCGTTCCGGGTTCCGGAGGAGATCGAACATGCCTAAGACCGAGCGCGAACTGAACGCGCGCGATGCCAGGCGCGACATCGGGGCCGAGCTTCTCGCCTCCGTCCGAGAGATGAAGGCCGGGGCCCGCGGCCGCACGCATCAACCGGCGGTGTCCGAAGCCGGGCGCGCGCGGCTGGCCTCCGGGCTGTCGCAAGGCGCCTTTGCCGCTCTCCTGGGAGTCTCCGTGGGCACCTTGCAGGACTGGGAGCAGGGCCGGCGCCA
This sequence comes from Candidatus Sumerlaeota bacterium, assembly GCA_026398515.1. Classification (GTDB taxonomy): domain Bacteria; phylum Sumerlaeota; class Sumerlaeia; order JAPLSS01; family JAPLSS01; genus JAPLSS01. Next base: position 8,303 of record JAPLSS010000750.1, read on the forward strand.
GCCGTCCCGTGCGGCGAAGACTCTCCTCAAGATTGCCGAGCGCCATCCCGGGATTCTCCGGGACCTCGCGGCGTAGCGCTTCGGCGGACGAGGTCGGCGCCTGCCAGCGGCGAGAGCGAAGAATAGCCGGCGTCCGCACGCGCCACGAACTGAGTTGTGCAACCCTTTCAGGGCAGAGCCCCACGGCTCGACGCTGCCCAGGGCAGCGCTGCACTGACCCTGGGCTCATGAGTGCGACTCCTTTGGGCTGGGACGTCTCTTACAACGGGCTGTTAGCCTTTTTTCGAAATCTCGCGCTTTTCACGCGTGATTTCGGAAACGAGGGTTTTGGTCCCGGTTTTGCCGAGTTGCGCTGGCGCAAGCTGCCAGGCGCTAGGCTGAAGCTCACTTTCTTATAAAGCGGATTTCATTGATTGACGAATGTCGTGACTTCTGTCATCCTACAGTTCGAAGGGATTTACCGCATTCGTACCGGGTCTTGCTGAGCCGTCGTTGCTGTCTAGTCCCGGAAGGAGGGCAGTTCGATGAACCGCTCGCAGTGCAAACGCCGGTTCCCCCTCTTACTCCTGACATTCTCCTGTTTCGCATTGTCGCTTCCCGCGTTTGGCGGCACGACACGGTACGTCGATTGCACGACAACTCCCTCGGGAAACGGGCTGAGTTGGGCCACGGCAAAGACGACGATTCAAGAAGCCGTCGATGGGTCCTCTCCGGGAGATCAGATCTGGATCGCCGCGGGCGTGTATCCCGAGCACTTGGGCATAGCGACGGCTTCAATCTCCTTGTACGGCGGCTTCGCCAAGAGCGAGGCGAGCCCCGGCGACAGAGACTTGTCGGCGCATCGGTCGATCCTGGATGGGACCGGCCGAACCGATTCGGAGATGATTCGAGTGGGGAACGTCGCCGGCTTTGTCCTGGACGGTTTGGAGGTCCAGAACGCTCCGGGCACGGGGGTCTACCTGGCGGGATCAAACCGCTCGTTGGCGGGATCGATCCGGAACTGCCGGTTTACGAGCAGCGGCTATTCGGGCCTCTCGATCTCGGAACTTTCTTGCGTTATCGAGAACTGTTATTTTGGCGGAAACGGCGGTAGCGGACTGATCGTCGGGTACGGATATGGCGGCGGCACAAACTACGGACACTATACCGTACGAAACTGCATTGCCGAGAACAACGCCGACTGCGGGTTTCGCATTTACGGCCTGGCGTTCGACGTCCTCCTCTACTGGGGCTGGCACCGTAGTCATCGGGAAGATTGCATGTACGCCGAAATCTCCATCGACCGATGCGTTTCAGTCGGAAATGGCGACGGAGGGATGTACGTTTCCGCCGCGAACGTAGCCGTTACGAACTCGATCATTGCCGGCAATACCGGGTATCCCTTTGGCGGAGTGGGGTGTGAAGGAGGCAGTGCGAGCGCTCCGGTCCTCGTAATGAACTGCACGCTTGCAGACAATCGAGCCGACGCCTCTGGCAACGACACCGGTGGCGCCGCTTATTGCCAAGACAGGATTTGGATCGATTTGTTCTGGGATGATTTTCAGCCGCCGACCTATCTCGTGGGGTATTACCCCTCTTACCTAGATCTCACCAATTGCATCCTGAGTAACAATGGGGCGTACGCGGTCTTTCAGGACGATCATTCGGCTGTGACGCAGAATACCAATCTTATCGACCCTAACTCATACCTTCTGCGAACCGATCCCGATGCCGCTCCGAATGGCCTTTCTGGCGACGCCATGTCGTCACTCGGAAGGGACAATGTGGTTGGCGATCCCGCGTTTGTCAATCGAGCGCTTCGGAATTACCATCTCACGGACCGCTCGGATGCCATTGACCGAGGTGCCGATGTCAGTCTGAGCGTCGATCTCGATGGCAACCCGCGTCCGGTCGACGCCGTCGGTCTCGGAGGCGGTGGGCTGTATGATATTGGCGCCTATGAATTTCAACAATCTGCCGTCTATGTCCCCCTGTCCGGCCAGACGTGCTCCGGGGAACTGCTGATCCGTTGGGTCCCGTCGCGCACTCCGGGAAGCGAAGTCGCCCTTTCGCTCTGGCAAGAAGGCCAATGGGTGTACGACATCGCCAGCTCAGCGCCGAATTCGGGTGAGCTCGCTTGGCCAATTCCTTCGGGTTTCGTGGGCAGGGGCTTCCAAGTGGGCATCGCCGACACGGCTGCCCCGGCGAGCGTCCAATTTGGCAATGCCTTCTCCATCGTGACGCCGCCAGCGCTGAGCGACGCGTGGGACGCGGGCGGCGGGAAGATCGGCATGACGTGGGTTCGCGATAACGGGACTTCGCCCGTGTTGGACCTGGCTATCGCGTACGATGTTTACGAGGGTCAGTTTGCTCCCCGCGGATGGGCAGGGACAATTTGGTTCCCGTTCGCCCCAGCGGCAGTGTCGGGCGAGATGGATGTCGCCCGCAGCGGTGGGTATCACGCTTGGATCTCCCGTCTGTGGGCGGACGGCTTCTGGTTGCCGTGTTCGAACCCTCGGACGTTGATTGTTTATAGCGGGACTCCCCATCTCCCTTCGGGCCTGCAAGCCGAGAATCGCGGCGACGGGGTCTGGCGGTTGCATTGGAATCCCGAGATCTACGGGACGTGGCTGGCGCAGATTATCATTTATCAGAAGGACATTGGCTGGATTGCTCCGTTGGATGGCCCGTCGAGCGGATTCCCGCAGCTGGCGCCATGGACGTTCGTAGACTATGGCACAGCCGCTTACGACCCGGCGAAAGCCAGTTTCCTTCAGGGCTGGGCGGACTTCTTGCTTCCCCCTGGCGGCCCGTTCTACCTCTTCGTCAATTTCCGGGCATGGGACGGTGTCACGCAGGGCGAGTTCGCCCTTGTCGACGCCAATTGAGTCTTTGAGGAGCGGATCGCCGGGGATTTCGAGGGCGTTCTACCTGATTCCGCAAGCAATGGCGCCACGGGGATTGGCGGCGAGTTGCGAGAACCCAATTGGCTCTTTGCCCGCCATCCCGCCCCTGACGATTTTGTTCCCCGAGGAAATGGAGACACCGACCATTTTCCGCGGTATTCCGAGTAGGGCTCCCAGGATCGCCCCTGAATTTAGGATCATCCGGGAATTGCGGGAATCGGGCGTCATAGTCTTGGCGGTTCCTGGGGGGCACGGACGGCCACGTCCGCAACGCCGAGCCTCGCGGTCGCGCTCGCGTTGCGGAAACGTCTTGAACGCTGGCGCCAGAGGCATCTTGACTCAACTTGTGACTACGTCGAAAACACCGAATGTTCCAACCGAGACCCGCGTTTTCTGTTTCGCCTTGGGGCGGTTCTTCCTGTGATTCAGTCCATGAAGTTGTCCGCCGAAACGTCCGACAAACGTCCGACAAAGAAGAGACTTTCCTTAAAAACCCACTAGAATCAGCGCTCTGTAGAACGCAATCTGTCCGACAAACGTCCATCCACAACACAAAATTCGGGTTTTTGGCCATAACTCGCGCATTGCCGGACCTGGAACCCGGCGGCGGCGCGGGGCAACAATTCAAGTTTCTGAGTTAGGATCTACCCGCGCCGAAGCCCGACTCTGCCTCGTTCCAGCGGCGAAAGCCGAGAGACACGGTCTTGATCTGAAGGAGGTCGGGTCTATGGCTGGTCATCGGTTGGGAACGGCGCAGACTTCGCCGGAAATGGCGTTGACGATGGGATCGCCTGTAAGCATATTGCAGACAATGAGGATTATCGGCCAGATCGCAGCGGAGGAGTTCTGGGCCCGGCGCCCCGAGGCCCGCGGGCCGCTGCGGCGATGGCTGGACCTGGTGAAAGCCCAGGGGTGGCGCTCCCCCGCCGATCTGCGCCGGACGTTCCCTCAGGCCGACCTCGTGAAGGTCGCGAGCGGGGACATGGCGACAGTGTTCAACATCGGGGGCAACAAGTTCCGCCTCGTGGCGCGGGTTGACTACGGGCGCGGCTTGATGATGATCCTCCGCGTCATGACGCACGCCGAATACAGCCGAGGGCGCTGGAAGGACGAACTATGAGCGGGATTGCGATGCCGAAGACGTGGGCGGCGCTGACGAGGCTGCGGCCGTTGCGCCCGATCCACGACGAGACGGATTATGCCAAGGCCATGGACCTGGTGGGGCGGCTCATGGGCTGGGACGAGAAGACGATGACCCGCGATCAGTCCGACTATCTGGATTCACTGGTTTCGCTGATCGAAACATACGAAGCCCGCGTGCTGAGCGCGCATAACGAGCTGCTGCGCCCGTTCCCGCCGCTGGAGCGCCTGAAGTTCCTGATGGAACAGCATGGCATGAACGCGAGCGATTTGGGGCGGCTCCTGGGATGCCGGACGCACGGGGCGGCCATCGTCCGCGGGGATCGGCAATTGAGCAAGGCGAACATCCTGCGGCTGGCCGAGCATTTCGGCGTCAATCCGGGCTTTCTCCTCGAAGCGCCGAAGGCCCGGCCCCGCGCGCGGCGCAAGGCCGGGGCGGCGTCTCTATCTGCCGTGACGGGCAAGTAGACGGTTAATCCTAGAAACAGCATTTGAGACCACGGAAGACACGGAAGGAGAACGCTTGCTTCCGGGCGACCGTCTCTCCTTCTAGGTGAAGCGCGTTGTCCGAGAATGACTTGTGTTTTCCGTGTGTTTTGTGTGTTCCGTGGTTTGAGCTGCCTTCTCCAGGTTCATTCGAATTCCGAGTTCAGTGGACGGGCTGCTGATCTTGGCGGGCGGGAGCGCGGGTGGGTCTGTTACTCGAAGAGCCTGGCCACCGGGAGGCGCAGGCCGGGGAGGAGCGGCGACTCGACGGTTTCGTCCTGCTGAAAGACCTTGGCCTCGTGGAGGGTGCGGCGGATCTCGGCACAAATCTCTTTTCCCTCTGGTTTTCTTCATTCAATATCCAGCCGCCATGCCGGAAACGATTGCAGCGGAACAGAACCTGACGCCCACGGCGGAATATGCCCGCGTCGCCCTCGATCTGCCGATCGAGCAGGCGTACCAGTACGTCGTGCCGCCGGCGTTGCGCGAACAGGCGAAACTGGGCAGCATCGTTCAGGTCCCCGTCAAACAGCGCACGTGCCAGGGGTGCGTCATTGCATTTGAAGAGCGGCCCGTCGCGCCGGTGGTGCGCCCCATCGAAGCGATCTTGAGCCCGCCGTTCGCCCTGACCGCCGAGTTGATCGAATTGGGCCGGTGGATGGCCGAGTACTACATGGCCCCGCTCGGCGAGACGCTGCGCACGATCTCCTTTCTCGGATTCTCCGACGTCAATGAAAGGAAGGAGCGCCTCATCTGCCTGCGCGAGCCGGACTACTGGCTCCTGCACCCCGGCGACGTGGGCCCGGACGGCAAGCGCGTCACGCCGCAGCAGCGCGCGGTGATCGAAGCCCTCCTGGCGCGCGGCAACGAGCCGACGGCGCCGGCGATCCTGCGCATCGACGCCGAAGTGACCGAGGCCGTATTAGCCGGCATGGTCAAGCGCGAGATCCTGGAGCGCCTCGAAGTCGCCGCGGGCGAGGACGACGACTACGGCATGGCGCCGCTGGAACGCGACGCGCAGCCCGCCTTAACCCCGGCGCAATCCGACGCCTTCAAGGCGATCCTTGCGCCGCTGCACGCCAGGGAGTTTCGTTCGTTCCTCCTCCACGGCGTCACCGGCAGCGGCAAGACGGAGATCTACCTGCGGGTCATCGAGGAGGCGCTGCGCCTGGGACGGCAAGCCGTCGTGTTGGCGCCGGAGATCGCGCTCACTCCCCAGACCGTCGACCGCTTCCGCGCGCGCTTCGGCGACATCGTCGGCGTGTACCACTCGCGCCAGACGCTGCGGCAGAAGTTCGACCTGTGGCGCAAGATTCACAACGGCGACGTGAAGATCGTCGTCGGCGCGCGCTCGGCCCTGTTCTCGCCGTTCGCGGCGTTGGGCGTGATCGTCGTCGATGAGGAGCATTCGTCGAGCTACAAACAGGACTCCTCGCCCCGCTATCACGCGCGCGACGTGGCCCTGATGCGCGCCCGCCGGCTCGACGCGATCGCCATCCTCGGATCGGCCACCCCGTCGCTGGAATCCTACGCCAACGCGCTGGCGGACAAGCACACGCTGCTGCATCTGCCGCTCCTGTGCCACCTCTGCGGCAAGCGGCGCAAGCGCGTATTGGTTTGCCCGCTGTGCGAGTCCAAGGAGATGGGCCTCATCGGCGTCGGCACGCAGAAGGTGGAAGAAACGCTCCTGGCGCTCTACCCCAGGGCGCGCACCCTGCGGCTCGACAGCGACACGGCGCGCGGGCGCAAGGCGTGGAACGAGGCGTGGGAAGACATCCAATCCGGCGGGGTCGACTTGATCCTCGGCACGCAGATGATCGCCAAGGGGCTGCACCTGGAGCGCGTGACGCTGGTCGGCGTCATCTCCGCCGACAGTTCGCTCTTCCAACCCGACTTTCGTTCCGCCGAACGAACCTTTTCGCTGCTGGCGCAGGCCGCCGGTCGTTCGGGCCGCGGCGACAAGCCCGGCGAGGTGGTCATTCAATCCTACGCGCCCGGCCACTACGCGATTCAACTGGCGTGCGAACACAATTACCTGGGTTTTTTTGAACGCGAGATGCGCTTCCGCCGCGCGCTGCGGTTCCCGCCCGTGCAGCGTCTGATCTCCGTGCTGATCGCCAGCGAGGAGGCCGAGGCGGCGAAGAACCTGGCGGGGCGCCTGGGCGGGGTGCTGCGCGCGCTGACCCGCACGGAGCGCCACGCGGAAGTCGCGGTGCTCGGCCCGGCGCCGTGCCCCATCGAGCGCATCCGCAACCGCTGGCGCCACCGCATCCTGTTGCGCGGAACGCGCCCCGCGCTGATGCGCGAGGTCCTGCGCGAGGGCCTGCGGGAATTCGAGCGCATGCCCGGGCGCAACACCGTCGCCGTGCAACTTGATGTGGACCCGCAGGATTTGCTATAATAGCAAAGCGAGGGCGGGATGGACGAGAAGGACGGCATGGACGACATAGACGGAATGGACAGGCGGAGCGGATGGGTTCTTCGCGTCCTTGATGTCCATTGTGTCCATTTCGTCCATTAAGTCCTTTGAGTCCTTGTCGTTCGGAAACGGGATGACACGATGGCCAAACTGAGAATCCGCACGTACGGCGACCCGGTGTTGCGCCAGAAATCCGCGCCGGTGCGGACCGTGGACGCCGAACTGCGCCGCCTGGCCAGGGCGATGGGCGAGGCGATGTACGAGCATCGCGGCGTCGGCCTGGCGGCCCCGCAGGTCGGCATCCACAAACGCCTGATCGTCGTCGACGTCGAATGGGTGAAGAAGGAAGGCGACGGCGAAAAGAGCGAAACCGGCAAACGCAACCTGCGCGTCTACGTCAACCCCGAGGTCACGTGGGAGTCCGCCGAAGACGACTCGATGAGCGAAGGCTGCCTGTCCGTCCCGGGCGTCGAAGGCGAAGTCTATCGTCCCCGGAAGATCCGGCTGAAGCACCTGAGCCTGGCCGGTCTAAGCCACGAAGAAGAAATGGATGGCATGCTGGCGCGCTGCATCCAGCATGAGATCGACCACCTCGACGGAGTGCTGTTCGTGGACCGCATGCCGTTCCTGAAGCGCGCGCGCATCGCCGGCGCGCTCAACCGGTTGAAGAAGGACACCCTCGCCGGCGCGGCCCCGGCGGCCAAAAGCGCGGCGGCGCTGTGACAGAGGGATTTCGCCACAAAGGCATAAAGAAGCGCCAGCGCATGGGTTCCCTTGTGTCTTCGCGCCGTTGTGGTGAATTTCGGTCGTTTCCCTGCCCCGCGCTCCCCCATTTCGCCACACGCCTTTTCCGACGCTGCTCTCCTCGTTCATTCGAACCGCTCCCGGCGGCCTTGCGCGCCACGAGAAAACCTAGTGACTGCGCCCTCCTTCCCTGCTAAACGCAGCCTCATGCGCATCGGCTCCTTGCCTCAGTCCCTCGCGGCCGTTCTTTCTCGATTCGGTTTCTCCGCCATTCTGCTGGGCCTGCTCCTGTGCGTGTTCGGGCCGGTCGTGGCGGGGCGGCAGACGTTCTTCAGCAACCTCTACGGGACGCTGGAGGCGGGCAACTACTTCGCCAACCCGGGCGGCCGGCAGGGCTACTTCACCACGCGGGATTCCGCGGGCATGCAGTTCATCGAATTCCCCGCGTTGCGCGTGGCGCGGGAGAGCCTGCGCCGGGGCGAACTGCCGTTGTGGAATCCCTACACGGGCCTGGGGCGTCCGCTCATTGGCGAAATGCTCGGGTCGCTCCTCAACCCGCTGAAACTGCCGCTGTGGCTGTGGCCGACGCAATACGCGTTCGATCTTTACCTTATGGGACGGTTGCTGCTCGCCGGGGTTTTCCTGTGGCTGTTGGCGCGGCGCGTCGGAATCTCGCCGACGGGGGCGGCCATTGCGGGCTGCGCGTATGCGCTGAATGGCTACTTCCTCACGTACCTGACGCAATGGCACCTCGCCTGCGACGTCTGGTTTCCGCTGTTTTTGTATCTCGTGGTCGAGGCGCGAGCCGGACATCTGGCGAAGGGCGTTCTCGGCGGGGCGGTTTGCTGGGGTTGCATGATTCTGGCGGGCAATCCACAGCCGCTACTCATCTACCTGCTCTTTGCGTTCTGGTTTGGGTGGGCGGCGCTTCGCCAGAGCGGCGAGCCGGGCGGCGGCGCGGCCTGGCTGCGCGAAGTCGCGGTCTGGACGTTGTCCGTCCTCGGCGGCGCCGCCCTGGCGGCGCCGTTTCTGGTGGAGGCGCTCCCCTTCTATTTTCACGCGCGCCAGTTCCACACGACCGGCTTCCATCTCTACGGCAATTCCTTCGTCGAATGTCTCTGGCGCGCCGTGGGCCTGCAGGTCTATTGGATCGCGCGCTCGCTCTTTCCCTTGGGGGTTGCGCCGCTCGTCCTCGGGGCGCTCACCCTGTCTCGCCGCCAATGGCGCCGTCCGCTGACGTTGGCGCTGCTTGTCTTCTTCGCCATTTTCCAGATGAAGCTATTGCCGGGCGTCCGTTGGCTTTCGCCGTTGCACTGGATCGCTTTCGCGCCGCCTTTCAACCAGATCCTTTGGATCAAGTATCAGGGCGCCGCCTATCTGGGCCTGTCGTTGCTGGCGGGGTTCGGCTGGGACTCGTTCGCGCGCAATCCCTCGCTGGAAACAGGAAGCCGGGAGAGAAGCAACGGCCTTCCCCGCTGGAAGAGGAGGCATTGGATCGGTTTCGGACTGGTCGCGGCGGCGGCGCTTCTGGCG
>JAPLSS010000305.1 GCA_026398515.1 Candidatus Sumerlaeota bacterium
GAATTCGAATAAGCCGAATCGCGCCGTTCCGGCGATACGCTTCGAGGGAGCGGATGTCCTCATCCGCTCCCTTTTCTTTTGCGCGCCCGGCGGCAAGGAACTCGGACTAAGGCTTTCGCTCCGGGGCGGCGCTTTGGGTTCGGAGTGCGACTTTCAGGTCGTACCGGCGTCGAAGAGATTCTACGACTTGAAGGTCGCACTCCGAACCTAATCGATCTATATATGGCGACATAGATAGCGCAGCAAGCCTGCGACAGGGGAGGCGGTTGCTGCGTTATTTATGTCGCCATGTATATACATCGGGCAGAGGACGGAAAATATGGACATCTATGCTTACAGGCGCCCTCGCGCCGCCGGGCGATGGACCCCTCTTCTGGCGTCGCTCGCGCCGCTTGGGCTGGCGGTTTGTCTGCTGTCGATGGCCGCCGCCGGCGAGATCCAGTTGCTTCGATTGAATCCGGACCCCTATGGCTATCCGCGTCCGTTCCCCGGCGAGGCCAACGTCCCGACCGCGACCAGTTTCTTCGTCGAGATCGGGTTCAGCGACAAAAACTCGACCGACACGATTCGGGCCGACACGGTGGCGGCGCGCATCGGTCCACAGGGCGAGCCGGCGGTCCAGATGTTGAAGCCGGGGATGCGCTTTGCCGACGGGTTCTCGGGAAAGATCCTTCCCCTCTCCAACCAGGGCCAAGCGCCAAGGATTGCGCTGTACATCGACCCCGGGGCCGAGTTGAAACCATCGACGACCTACACGGTGACGGTCGGCGCGCGCTCCCGCGATGGCGCCGTCCTGGACGCTGCTGCGGGTTCGTGGCAATTCACCACCGAAGATGCCGCCACCACCCACGCGCTCTCCTTCCCCCTTGACCTCTCGACTCCGCCCGTTCGGTGGCGCGGGGGCTTTTTTATCGGCTTCTGCAAGCCCAGCTTCTGCACCAGCGCGTCCAACCGCTTCCCCGAATTCGAGTTGATGGACCGCTTTCGGAAAGAATCCCCGAAGGCCTGGAGCCTGCAACGCGATTTCGCGCTGACGAACATGGAGCGCCAACCCGAGTTCCTCTCCGGCGGCCAGCCCAACATCGTCCGCGAACGGGAGACCCGCCGCATCGCCGCCATGGAGAAACGGCCGGACGGGACTCTGTTGCGCGTGGAGGATTTCTTCGGCTGCGAGCAATACGGCATCGCGCCCAATCGCCATCTGGCCGGCGACTACCGCGCGGGCGACGAGGTGTTGATCGCCGATGGAATCCACAGCGCCCGGACAAAGGTGAAGGCCATTGTCGACGACGGCGCGGAAGTTCGGAGTTTGTTGGTCGCGCCGTTCGACGAGCCCGCGGGAGGCTGGCGGATCGACTACGCCGCTCCGTTGCCCAAGAAGGAAGACCCCAACGCGCCGGGCCTGTTTCCGCCGGGGGGATGCTACGTGATCAAGTTCCAGCCGGTGGGCACGCCCCACTACTATTGGGGCCGCGTGGACCGGGAATTCGACATCGCCCACCAGTTCCATCGCCGGCTGGAAGTCAACTTCACCGACGCCCCGGGCGACCTTGCCGTCGATGGCCGCAACTGGACCTTTCCCAAAGACTACCCGCCCTCTTCTGTCGCGGCGGCGATTGGGTCGAACTGCAGAAGTTCTACGATTACTCGGTCGACGCCATTCTCCGCACCTTCGAGGACCACAACTACGATTCCGACCGCGTGATGGTGGGCGGGCTGGAGATCGGCGGGATTTTCGGGGTGTATATCGAGAACCCCATTCTGAAGGACTTCCTCTGCCATTGCTCGACCCGCGCTGCTTCGCCCGGGGTCGTTCCGCGCAACGCCGCGTTCGCCGACCAACGGCTCGACGGAAAGCGCTCGAAGCGCGTCGAAACCCTCTGCCGCGCAGCGGACGGCCGGGGCAGCCCGTTGGACTTCATCTCCGTCCACGCCTACAACGCTTCCGCCCTGATGGCCGCCAAACTCATCCGCGCCAAGGAGCTCGCCTTGGAGATTGACCCCGAGCGCTATGCCAACCTGTGGGTCGATTCCTTTGAATCCTGCCCGAACTGGGCGCCGCCGCCCGACGTCGCCGCCGCCGACAGCTACCTCGGCAACGGCTACTTCCCCACCTGGTGCGCCGACGTGGCGCGCCGTCTGCTGTCCAAGGCGGCCGACGATCCCCGCTACGCGTTCGGCGAGTCGGTCCTCACCTTCTGGCCCTGGCCCAACAGCAACTTTGGCGGCGCGAACAACGCCAGCCGCACCATCGCCGTCGACGCGAATGGCGACGGCAAGAAGGACCGCGAGGAACGCGTGGCGATGCCGATTCTTAACTTCCTCGGTTTGACGGGAGGAATGGGCGACGATTACTGGCCTTTCCCCCAGCAGACCGTCGGCGGCCACGTGGTCTCCGGCTACGCCTCGAAAATGGACGACGCCGTGAAAGTGGTTCTGTATTCCCACAATCCCGTCGACACGCAGTCGCGTTCGAACCAGGCGTTCGAAGTCGCCCTTGAACTGAGCGGGGCGCCGTGGACGAGCGTCCGCATCAGGGAATACCGTTTCGACAAGGACCACAATTCCTACTATCGCATGGGACGCCAGTTGCGCGACCGACCGGCCGGCCGGCCCGGCGCCGGCCGTGCGCGGCCCGAGGACGTGGAACAAATCATGGCGGCCCTGAATGGCGACGACTCCGCCGCGCAGATCGCCGCCCTGAAGAAGGCGGCCTCCCTCCGCGATCTGCCCGACGCGGTTCCCGGCGCCCTGATGCAGCTCCACCAGAGAACGAAGGACGCCAAAGTAAAGGCGGCGACCGCGGATGCCATGGTTCGAATCGTGGCCTCGCCGGCATGTTATAGCCCCGAGGAAGTGAGCCAGGTCCGCGAGTTGTCCGAACTGGCCGTGACGAAGGAATGGCGCTGCGCCGTGGACGCCGAGGGCCGGCTCCATCTGCCGGTCGACCTGGCCGCCAACGGCGCGAACTTCGTCGTGATCGAACCTTAGATGTATCCCCGATCCCAAATCGTCAAATCGGGACCACCGATCAGAGGTCTGGGAATGTGGCGGAATGCTCCCTAAATGAGGGTCGGAGTGCGACCTTCAGGTCGTATAAAGCGCCTCGAATCCCGGGAAACCGATACGACCTAAAGGTCGCACTCCGAACCTCATGGGCGGGAAAGCAACTCATGGCACTCCGGGACACCCAGAAACGAACGAAAATCGGGAGTATGGAGTCCCGCCTTCAGGCGGAATTCGCGATGCTCCGCCTTGACTCGAGTCGCAACAATCCGCCTGAAGGCGGGACGCCATACTCCCGATTTTCGGAGCAGGCCCATCGCCGCGCCCGCCACGAGTCGCTGTCAGCAATCCACCCAGATCGGCGAAGACCAGGCGTATTGGCCGTTTAGCTGGCTGACTCGCACGTAGTAGAAATTGCGCCCCGGTGCCAACTGGCGGTCGGTCCAATGCAGCGCCGCCGTGTAGCCGGCCTCGGGCGCCGCGCGATGGATCCTGATCTTCCAGGCGTTGTGATAGAACACGTCGGCGTTCTCGACCTGTTGGCGGGAAAGGCCAAACTGATCGTGAATGACCGCCTCCGCCTCGTCCAGCAGCGGCAGGCACCGCGAACCGGCCAGCAGCTCCGCCAACGTGAAGCGGACCGCGACCTCCCCGCAGTTCAAACCGACCGTGGCGCCTAGATCGCCCTCCAGTTCGAACACCAGCGACTGCGTGTTCGAGGCCCCCGTGCGTTCGGAGCGCGGCGCCGTGACCAGCGCGTACGAGCAATGCTGGTCGGAGCGTTCGACGATCCGCTGTCCCGGCCGGGTGAAACAGCGTTCCACCGACAGCAGCCGGGCCTCGTCGGTTTCCAGCCTCGCCTCCCAGCGCTTTTCCCGGACCTTCAAGCCATAGCGAGCCGCCGGCCCCCATCCGTGCTCCACTTTGACTTTCAGCCGCGCCACGCCGCGGGCGGGCGGCTCCCACGTCCCATTGTGGCAATGCGTGGCCACGACGCGGTTGTTCTTGATCAGTTCGATGCGGTCGATGGCCTGGGTCCCCGTCACCCTCGCTCGGACCTCGACCGGCCCCTTGGCGCGAAACGCCTCGCCCATGAAATGATCGTTGATGCGGAAATCGAGTCGCATGCGGTCGCCCGTCACGCCGTAGACGCGCCGAGCCAGGAACGCTTCCCACAAGGCGTCGCGCGTCAGCTCCCGCGCGTAGCACGCCATCAGGCCCCCGCCGTGACGACCGGGCAAACCGTTGCCGCTGTCGTTGGAGGCGATGATGCCGAGGCGATACCCGCGCGCCAGGGCGTCCTGAATGCCGCGGCCCGACACCCGCGGCCCCATCGCCGCGTTGTGGACCATGTCGAGCGGCGTGTCGTCGCCTTCCGACGAGCCGTGGCCCGAGAAGATCTCCGCGAACGGCGAGAGCGACTCGTCGTGATGGTCCCAGTCCTTGCTGCGCTGGCCGGGCGCGTACGCCGTATGGTGCGGAATGGCGATCGCCTTGCGGGCGCGCAGGTTCGCCAACAGCTCGTCGATCGTCAGCGGGAGGTCCAGCGGCTGATCGTCGTGAAAATAGAAGACGTTGTGGTCGCCCCAGCGCGTGCGGTCGCCGTTCCATTCATAGCCGGCGAAGGTCACGAAGCGCCCCGGTTTGTGATGCTTCTTCACCAGCGCATTGATCTTCTCCCACTCGGCGCGGCATTCGTCCCGTCCGCCAATGCTCTCCACCTGCAACCCCTCCGGCGTGGCGTAATAGACCGCGGGGTAGTAGACGATCGGGAAGAAGTCGAGGTTCTCCCGCCCCTCCTCGAACGCCGACTCCAGGAACGCGTTCCAGTCGCCTGCGCTCGACTGGGGCTTGTATTGGGAGTGCATATCGCCCCAATAGAGGCGGTAGTACCTTGACCATCTCTTTTTGATAGGTTAACCTTTGTCCATGAACGCTCCCGTTC
>JAPLSS010000897.1 GCA_026398515.1 Candidatus Sumerlaeota bacterium
GATGGGATCAGCCTGACGATCGCCGCGCTCGCTCAGTGGGGGTTCCTCTGCGCGATCATCCCGCACACGTTTCAGACGACGACGTTGCGATGGCGGCGCGCCGGGGACGAGGTCAACCTGGAGGCGGACTTGATCGGCAAATACGTTCAGCGCCTCCTCGGCGCTTACGCCCCCGCGCGCGGCGTCACCTGGGAGGCCCTGGAACGAGCGGGGTTTTGATAGGCCGCCGTATGGAGTCCCGCCTTCAGCCGGAATGCGCGGAACCGAGGCAGTTTCTCCAAGATGGGCATTCCGCCTGAAGGCGGGACTCCATGCCCCCGAGTTTTTGGATGAGGAAGTGATTTTCTTGCCCCACATCACCCCCGAACAAGCCATTCAATGCTTCCGTGACGGGAAGATGGTGATCCTGGTCGACGACGAGAACCGGGAGAACGAGGGCGACTTCGTCCTTCCCGCCGAGTTCACCACCCCCGACACGGTCAACTTCATGGTCACCTATGGGCGCGGCATGCTGTGCGTGCTGTTGCCCGAGGACCGTTCGCGCGCGCTGGACCTGCCGCCGATGGTCACCCACAACACCTCGAAGCACGGGACCAACTTCACCATCAGCGTCGACCACGTGGAGACCGACACGGGCATTTCGGCCTTCGACCGGTCGAAGACGATCCGCGCCTTCGCCGATCCCGCGGCCAAGGCCCACGACTTCCGCCGCCCCGGCCACATCCACCCCATCGCGGCGCGCCCAGGCGGCGTCCTCCAGCGCGCCGGCCACACCGAAGGCGTCGTGGACCTGTGCCGGCTGGCGCGGCTGCAACCCATCGGCGTGCTGTGCGAGATCCTGCGCGACGACGGGGAGATGGCCCGCATGCCGGACCTCGAAGTCATCGCCAGGCGGCACGGCCTGGGGATTTGCACGATTCAGGAATTGATCGAATACCGCCTGCGACGCGAGAAACTCGTCGAGCGCGTGGTGACCACCGACCTGCCCAATGAATTCGGCTTGTGGAAGCTGTGTCTATATGAGAACAAACTGAACGGCGAGCTCCACACGGCCTTGGTGATGGGCGAGCCGGAAAAAGCGGAGGCCGCGCTGATCCGCGTTCACTCCCAGTGCTTCACCGGTGACACCTTGGGGTCGTTCCGCTGCGACTGCGGGCCGCAGATGCGCCGCGCCATGGAGTTGATCGCCGCCGAGGGCGCGGGCGTGCTCCTCTACCTCCAGCAGGAGGGGCGCGGCATCGGACTGAAGGCCAAGATGCGGGCCTACGCCCTCCAGGACCAGGGCAAGGACACCGTCGAGGCGAACGAAGCGCTCGGCCACGCGCCCGACCAGCGCGAATACGGCATCGGCGCGCAGATTCTGGCCGACCTGGGCATCCACCGCATGCGCATCCTGACCAACAACCCCAAAAAACTGATCGGGTTGCAGGCGTTCGGACTGGACATCGTCGGGCGCGAGCCGCTGATCGTCGGCCGCAACGAATATAACGAAGCGTACTTGCGGACGAAAGTGGAGAAGCTGGGGCACTTGATCGAGACCCCGGATTGCGATTGCGGGGGCAAGACGACGAAGGCAGAATAATGAGAGGGCAGAATAATGGCTCCCGATCTCCCGTTGTCATCATTGTGCCCCTATTGTTCCGCCAGACCTCATTGACAGGAGACCGCCATGCCGAAAACGTTTGAAGGCCAGCTGAACGCCAAGGACATGCGGTTCGCCATCGTGGCCAGCCGGTTCAACGAGTTTTTCGTCTCCAAGCTCATCGATGGGGCGCTGGACTGCCTGCGCCGCCACGGGGCCTCCGATGAGGGCATCGCGATTTACCGCGTGCCCGGCTCGTTCGAGATCCCGGCGGCGGCGGCCAAGATCGCGCGCGCGCCGAACCGGCCCGACGCCATCATCTGTCTCGGTGCGGTGATCAAGGGCGAAACGGCCCACAACGTCTACATCGCCAACGAAGTCACCAAGGGCATCGCGCAGGTGGGGCTGGAGACGGGCGTGCCGGTGGCCTATGGGGTGATCACGCCCGATTCGCTGGAACAGGCCATCGAGCGCGCCGGATCGAAAGCGGGCAACAAGGGCGCCGAGGCCGCGTTGAGCGCCATCGAGATGGTCTCGCTCTTCCGCGCCGCCGGCCTTTAGGTTCGGAGTGCGACCTTCAGGTCGTAGAGGACATATAGGTCTTATAGGTTTTATGCGTCCTATAAGGCGTTAGAGCAATCATCCTTCCCATGAACCTCCGCGAGAAGCTCAGCGAGTTCCCTCTGGGCCTGGCGCCGCTCATCATGATCGGGCTGGCGGTCGCGTCGGCCCCGGTGGCGTTGCGCTCGTCCGCCGGCCGCCAGCCGGGCGCGCTGCGGTTCTGGTCGTTCGCCAAGTCGCATTACGAGGAATTCCAGCAGCGGCTGCCCGAATATTACGCCGCCCATCCGGACCGCCAGGTCGAGATGACGCTCAACGGCTTGAACGTGATGCGCGACAAACTGCTCGCTTCGTTTCTTTCGGGGACGGGCGCGCCCGACCTCGTGGAGATGGAGATCAGCTCCGTGTCGCGCTTCTTCGCCGGACGGCCGGAGGATTGCGGCTTTCTCGATCTCAAGCCCTACATGGAACGCGACGGCTTGTACGCCGCTGCCGTCGCCGCCCGCTACAGCGCTTGGTCGAACCGCGGGCGCATCTATGGCGCCCCGCACGACATTCACCCGGTCGTCCTCGTCTATCGCTACGAACTGGTCGAGCCGTTCGGCGATCTGCCCGGCGAAGTGAAGACGTGGGACGATTTTGTTCGCTTCTTTCAGAAACCGGGAATCCTTGACGTCAACCGCGACGGCAAGCGCGATCGCTACGCCCTCGTCCTGGACCAGGCCAGTTTTTTCCACGCGCGCGTCATGGCGCTGCAACAGCAGGAAGGCCTGTTCAACGAACGCGGCGAGGTGGTGTTCGACGGGCCGGGCCATCGCTGGGCGTTCGATTTCATCCGCCGCTGCCTTTACGATTGGAAGATCGCCAAGGACGCGCCGGCCACGGGACAGGACCTCTACGCCTCGCTGGACGAAGGCGAAGTGCTCTGCGCCGTCTGCCCCGACTGGCTGATCGGAAACATGGCGCGGGATTATCCGCAACTGGCGGGCCGGTTGAAGGCCATGCCGTTGCCGGCGGTGAAACCCGGCGGGTTGCGCACCTCGACCGTCGGCGGCACGATGATCGGCATCGCCAAGCAATCGCGGAGCCCCGATCTGGCGTGGGAGGCCATCAAGTTTCTCTATTACGACGGCCCCTCCCGGGCCGCGCGATTCCGGGAAACGCGCATTCTGCCGGCGCTCAAGACCTGCTGGACCAACCCGATCTTCTCAGAGCATGACGGGTTCATCGCCGATCCGCCGCTGGGGCGGTTGTTGATCCAGAATTCGAATGTCCCGCCGTTCTACCAAGGGCGCTACGGCGCCGAGGCGGCCGAGGAGGAATCAAAGGCCTGCTCGGTCGGCATCGACGCCACGCCGGCGGAAGGCTACGCGGCGTTGAAGCGCGGCGCGGACCGCATTCGCGAGTTGATGCGGAAAGATAGATTCGCGGAGAATTGAGCTTGGAGTGACGCCTTTAGTCGTATGACTCCAGACATTCAGCTGCAACGGCGGAAGCCGCCACTACGAACTCAAGGCATCTGGCTCCCATGCGCTTCCCAATGGGCGATTTCGACCGAGACAGGCGCTGAATACCCATGGCTCTTCGCACCTACAAATTGGCGCCGTATCTCTTCGTATCGCCTTTCTTCCTTCTTTTCGCCGTGTTCTCAGCGTACCCAATTCTCCTATCCATTCATATGAGTCTCTACGACTCCATCGGCTTCAACGCGAAATTCTACGTGGGATGGGAAAACTATAGCGATCTGCTGAAAGACCCGCTCTTCTGGAAGTCGATTCTTAACACGGTGTATTACGCCGCCGGCATCTTTCTCATCGAAATTCCGCTGGCTCTGGGCATCGCTCTCCTGCTCAATAATAAGCTGTTGAAGGGGCGGTCGTTTTTCCGCCTCGCCTTTTTCAGCCCCGTGTTGATCGCAGGCGTATTCATCGCCATCATATTCAATCTCATATATAGCCAGGATCATGGACTGCTGAACTATCTGCTCTCCGCGCGGGTCCCGCGGTGGATTCTGAGCCAATTCGGCGTGACGAATCCGGAGTTGGCCTGGCTGCGCGACAGCCGCCTGGTGATGCCGGCCATCATCATGGCGGGCGTGTGGCGTTCGTCGGGTTACACGATGGTCTATTTTCTGGCCGGCTTGCAGGCGGTGCGCGAAGAGTTATACGAAGCCGCGGCCATAGATGGGGCCAACGCGTGGGAGCGCTTCGTTCACGTCACCCTGCCGGGACTGCGCCCGATTCTGCTATTCGTGTGCGTGATCGGGATGATCGGCGCGTTTCAACTGTTCGATATTCCCTATGTGTTGCTCGGCGGGCCGGGGCCGAACGATTCGGGATTGACGGTGGTGATGTATCTCTATCGCACGGGGTTCGCGAGTCTGCGGCTGGGCTACGCGGCGGCGATCGGCTGGGTGTTGTTCGCGTTTGTGTTCTGTCTCTCGGCGGTCCAGGTATTATTTCTGCGGAAGCAAGATTAGGGAGTCGTTTCTGGGGGCGCGGACGGCCTCGTCCGCAATGCATCCACTTCCTCGATGCGCGGCATTGCGGACGGGGCCGTCCGCGTCCCTGGAAACCACAGACGAACGCGCTCGCCATTCTGCCTGAAGGACCCAACATGTCAAATCCCACCCCACGCATTCTCACCCTGGGCCACAGCCCCGATCCCGACGACGCGTTCATGTTCTACGCGCTCGTCAAAGGCAAGATCGGCACCGGCGCCCTCGAATTCCGCCATCAACTCGAGGACATCGAAACGCTGAACCAACGGGCGGTGCGCGGCGAATTGGATATTACTGCTATCTCTGTTCATGCCTATGCTTATGTCTTGGACAAGTATGCGATGCTGCCCTGCGGCGCCAGCATGGGCGAGCGCTACGGGCCGATGGTCGTGGCCCGCGCCGGCATCGATCGGAAAGAGTTGCCGCGCAAAACCATCGCCATTCCGGGAACGATGACCTCGGCTTTTCTGGCGCTGCGATTGGCGATCGGCGAATTCGCGCACACGGTCGTCCCGTTCGACCGGATCTTCGACGCGGTGGAATCGGGCCAGGCGGACGCGGGGCTAATCATCCACGAGGGGCAGCTCACGTACGCGGCGCGCGGCCTGAAGAAGGTTCTCGATCTGGGCGAGTGGTGGGATGACGAAACGGGTCTGCCGCTGCCGCTGGGCTGCAATGTGATTCGCAAGGACTTGGGGCCGGCGCTCATGTCGCGCGTCAATCGCCTTCTCCAACAAAGCATCCGATACGCCCTGGATCATCGCGCCGACGCCGTCGAGCACAGCCTGCAATGGGCGCGCGACATGGGGCGCGACTTGGCCGGCCGTTTTGTCGGCATGTATGTCAATGACCTGACCGTCGATTACGGCGAGCGCGGCCGCCGGGCGGTGGAGCTGTTCCTGCGCCGCGGCTACGAAGCTGGCCTCCTCCCCAAGCCGGTGGAGTTGGAGTTTGTTTCCTGACCATTCCGCGTCTTGACCCGCGCTGTGGCCGCTGCGATAGTTCCACTCCTTTTGCGGAAGGCGGACAGGCATGCCCAGGTTTGACGTTCGACCGGAATCGTTCCTCTATTCCACGGCGTTTCCCGTGGTCTGGGGCGACCAGGACGCGCAGGGCCATATCAACCACGCGCGCTTCCTCACGTACTTCGAGCAGGCGCGCTGCGCGTTCATCGCCGAATACGGCCTGGTCGTGCGCGGCGGCGACGAAGGGCCGGTCATCGCGCAGGCCGAATGCCGCTACCGCGCCCAGGTGTCCTATCCGGCCACGGTGCGCGTCTACCTGCGCTCGACCGCGATTCGCCAGAGCGTTTTCCGCATGGAATACGCGATCTACAATGAAACGACGGGCGAACTGGCGGCCGACGGCGCCACGCTGATCCTGTGGGTCGACCTGCGCACCGGCCGGCGCAAGACGTTGCCGGAGGCGTGGCTGAAGGCGCTGCGGCAAAGATCATAAGGAAAGCGGGAACAGCCAGAGGACCAAGAGGGCCAAAAGGACGAAAAGGACATAAACGACCCAAACGACCTATATGTCCTTTGCGTCCCTTCTGTCCTTTGGGTCCTTTTCGTCCTTCTCAGAACCATCTAGCCAGGAAACCAATCGCATGGGCGGAGATATAGAAGAGAAACAGGGCTTCTTTCAGCGCCTGAAGGAGCGCCTCGCCAAGACCAAGCAAGGCTTCGTCGCCAAGGTCAAGCAGGCCATTTCGCTGCGCGGCAAGGTCGACGAGGAACTCCTCAACGAACTTGAAGAGATCCTGATCCAGGCCGACGTCGGTCCGGACACGTCGCTGAAACTGGTCGATGCGCTGCGCCAGAATCGCGAGGCGAGGGGAGAGGCCGGGGCGGAGAAACTGATCGGCCTGCTCAAGGAAGGCATGCTCGACATCCTTGGCCGCGAAAGCCGCCCCCTTGCGTTCGACGGGCCGAAGCCGTTCGTGACCCTGGTGGTCGGAGTCAACGGCACGGGCAAGACGACGACGATCGGCAAGCTCGCGCAACGCCTTCGCCAGGAGGGGCGCTCGACGATGCTGGTGGCCGCCGACACGTTTCGCGCGGCCGCCGTCGAGCAGTTGGAGATCTGGGCGCGGCGCACCGGGGCGGAGATCGTCAAGCAGGGCGCGGGCGCCGATCCCGGCTCGGTTTGCTTCGACGCCATGCAGGCGGCGCGCTCGCACCACGCGGACGTCGTTCTGATCGACACCGCCGGGCGCCTCCATACGAAAGTCAACCTGATGGAGGAGTTGAAGAAGATCGTGCGCGTGATCCAGAAACACGATCCCGCCGCGCCGCACGAAACCCTCCTCGTGCTCGACGCCACCACCGGCCAGAACGCCATCAGCCAGGCCCGGATTTTCAGCGAAGCCGTTCCCGTCACGGGGCTGGTGATGACGAAACTCGACGGCACGGCGAAGGGCGGCATCCTGGTGGCGCTGAGCGATCAGTTCGAGATCCCCATTCGCATCATCGGCATCGGCGAGGGCGCCGAGGATTACCGCGATTTCGTCCCGCGGGATTTCGTGGATGCGCTGTTTGAGGAATAGACTACGCACTCAACTGCTTCCCAAGAGGTTGGAGTATGAGCAAAGTGGAACCCTTGCGCGGACGCGGGCCGAACATCCTGCTGATCATGGCCGACCAACATCGCGCCGACTGGATGGGCTGCGCCGGCGCCCACTGGGTCCAAACGCCGAATCTGGACGCGCTGGCCTCGCGCGGGCTGCGATTCTCGCGCGCGGCGACCAACTCGCCCGTCTGCGCCCCGGCGCGCTCGGCGTTGGCCAGCGGCCGGCGCTGCGGCGCCGTCGGCGTGACGGACAACGCGGATCTGTATCCCTATCGGACGGTCCCCACGCACTATCAGGCGTTGCGCGCGGCGGGCTATTGGGTCGGCTGCGTGGGCAAGACCGACCTGCACAAGAAGGACCACTTCGAGGGCCGCCTCGGAAACCAGCCGATCATGCACCACCTCGGCTTCACGCATCCCTACGAAACGGAAGGCAAACAAAGCGCCGCCCGGTTTTCGGACGGACCGCATTGTCCCTACCAGCATCATCTGGCGGAGCGCGGCTGGGCGGATGCGTTTCAGCAGGATTACGAGCGGCGCAGCCATGTGCTCTGCGCGGACGATTCGGTCCTGCCCCACGACGCCTTGCACGACGCCGTCATCGGCGATCGGGCGT